>CAYRPP010000008.1:0-17934 GCA_964426115.1 uncultured Lentisphaerales bacterium
CCAGCTCGCTGCTGGGCGCCGTCGGCCAGCTCCAGTTCGACGTGGTGCTCTACCGGCTGCGCAACGAGTACGGCGCCGACCCGCGCATCGACCCGGCCCCCTTCACCCTGGTGCGCTGGTTCGACGCGGGGGTGCGCCGCGCGCAGTACGAGGAAGCCTACCTTGGCATCGGCGTCAAGCTCGCCGAGGATCTACAGGGCAACCTCGTCATCCTCTTTCCCACCAACTGGGCGCTCGACTACTTCCTTGAGAAGAACCCCGGCGCCCGGCTGCATTCCGTCTCGCCGCAGGCAAAACCGCTCCCCGCGCTGGAGTGACTGGATGACGATGGATCAGCGCATGGGGCGGCGGCAGTACGCGCGGCGGCTGGCTATCGAGCGCGGGCGCCTGATCGAGTACTACCGGCCCGTCAGCCCCAGGATGACCGCGCTCAAGATCCGGGTAGTGCGCCCGGTCCTGGCCTTCGGCCTGCGGGCGCTCGGACTCTACCGGCACGGCTACCGCCAGTACCACAGCATCTGTGTCCGAAGCAACACACTGGCTCTCCGCCGTCTGCCGGAGGCCTTCGAGGGCTTCACGCTGCTGCAGATGAGCGACCTGCACATCGACCTCGACGCCACGCTGGTCGATTCGGTCGCCGCCGCCATCGCCGGCCTGAGGTACGACGTCTGTGTGATCACGGGCGACTTCCGCAACTCGACGATCGGTGCCTGGGACGAGGTCGTCCCCCCCATGCGGCGCCTGGCGGAACTGATCCGCGCGCCGGTCTACGCCGTGCTGGGCAACCACGACTTCGCCTCCATGGTGCCGCCGCTGGAGGCTGCGGGGGTGCGCTTCCTGGTCAACGAGTCGGTCGTGCTGGAGCGCGACGGCGCCGCGCTGCACCTCGTCGGCATCGACGATCCGAACATCTACGCGACGCACGATCTGGACCACGCCCTGCGGGAGGTGCCGTCCGGCGCCGTCAAGATCCTGCTGTCGCATTCGCCCGTGATCTACCGTGAGGCGGCGGCACGCGGTTTCGAGGCGCTCCTCGCGGGCCACACGCACGGCGGCCAGGTCTGCCTGCCGTGGGGCGGCATCCTCGTGCGCAACGACAAGAGCCCGCGCCGTTTCCTGCGCGGGGCCTGGCGCCACGGCGACCTGCTGGGCTACACCTCGTCCGGCACCGGTTCCTGCGGCATTCCCATCCGCTTCAACTGCCCGCCGGAAGTGACGCTCCACACGCTGCGGCGCGCGCCCTGACGGCCGCGACATAGGCCGCCTGGCCCTCCTCATGGTACGAGCTGCGGACGAGCGGCGCCGACGCCACGAAGCCGAACCCCAGTGCGCGCGCCTCTTCGCCGTAGCGCGCGAACTGCTCCGGCGCGACATACTCGCTCACCGGCAGATGGCGCGGCGAGGGCTGCAGGTACTGGCCGAGGTAGAGGATGCCGACGCCGGCGCCGCGGGCGCGCCGCATGACTTCGTCCACCTCCTCCGGGCGCTCGCCCAGACCCAGCATCAGGCTCGTCTTGGTGACGAAGCCCGCTGCGGCCGCCTGGCGCAGGAGCTCCAGCGAGCGCGCGAAGTCGGCCTGCGGTCGCGCGGCGGGATAGATACGCGGCACGGTCTCGATATTGTGGCCGAAGACGTCCGGGGCCGCGGCGAAGACTGTTCCGGCCTGCTCGCGGCTGCCGCGGAAGTCGGGCACGAGCACCTCGATCGAGACGCCGGGGCACAGCTCGCGGATGGCGCGTATGGTGCGCGCCCAGTGGCCGGCGCCGCCGTCGGGCAGGTCGTCGCGGGTGACCGAGGTGAGCACCACCTCGCGCAGTCCGCTCTCGGCCACGGCCCGCGCCACGGCCGCCGGCTCGTCCGCGTCGGGCGGCAGGGCCGGCAGCTTGTCGACATTGCAGAAGCGGCAGCCGCGCGTGCAGCGGTCGCCGAGGATCATGATCGTCGCGCGCCCGCACGACCAGCAGTGGCCGGCGTTGGGGCAGCGGGCCGCCTCGCAGACTGTGTGCAGACGGTGCGCACGGAGCCGTTCGCGCGTGGCCTGGAAGGCGTCGCCGCCGCCGGCGCGCACCCGCAGCCATGGCGGCTTGGGCAGGCGCGGCGCGCCGCTGGTGGAGGTATCCGCCCCCGGTGGTAGCGGCTGGGAATCGCTTGTTTTCATGTTCAAATAGTGTTATGCTACGCCAAATCCGACTGCTATTCAATCTTGCTGTTCTCTCGAGGCACGATGATGATGGACACTGACTCCCGCGGGCCGATCCGCATCGGCCTGGCCGGCCTGGGACGGGCCGGGCTCGGAATGCACATCCCCGAGCTGGCCTTCTTCCCGGAGATCTTCAAGGTCGTCGCCGTATGCGACCCGGTGAAGGAGCGGCGCGATGTCGCGCTGCGCCAGCTTGGCTGCCGCGCCTACCGCACCTATGCCGACCTGCTGGGCGACGAGGATGTCGAGTTAGTCGACATCGCCACCCGCTCGGCCGACCATTTCGAGCACGCGATGATGGCTCTCAAGGCGCGGCGCTGGGTGCTGGTCGAGAAGCCGATGGCGTTGGGCTACGAGGAGGCGATCAAGCTGCGGGCCGCCTCCATCAAGGCCGGCAACCGGCTCTTTGTCCGCCACAACCGCCGCTTCGAGCCCGGTTTCTGCAAGGCGCGCGAGATCGCTGCCGGGGGGAAGCTCGGCGAGATCTACGACGTGCGCCTGCGGCGTGGATCCTTCCAGCGTCGCGACGACTGGCAGGCGGTCAAGCGCTGCGGCGGCGGCCAGCTTCTCAACTGGGGGCCGCATCTGATCGACCAGGCGCTGCAGTTCCTCGGAACCCCGCCAACACAGATGTACGCGGAACTCAAGCGGGTCGCCGCAGTTGGCGACGCCGAGGACTTCGTCCGGATCATCCTGCGCAACAGCGCCGATCTAACGGTCGACCTGGAGATCTCGGGCGGACGTATCGTCGGCGTGCCCGAATGCACCGTCACTGGCACGCGCGGCGCGCTGAGCCTCTCCGGCGACACGCTCCGTCTGCGCTACCTGGATCCCGCCCGCAGGCTGCCGCGGCGGCGCGCGAGTGTCCGCACGCCTAAGCTTGGCGGTTTCGGCACCCCGGAAATCCTGCCCTGGATCGAGGAGGAGATCCGCGCCGAGGCGACCGAGAGCGTCTCGCTGCACGCCATCTGGCATCACCTGCACGCCGCCATCCGGCGTAACAAACCCTTCCCGGTCACACTGGACCAGGCCGTCGAGGTGATGCGCGTGGCGGATCTGGCGCGCAAGGAGACGCCCTTCGCCTGAGCCGCGCCTACGGGCGCTTGACCAGCGCGAAGAAACGGTCCTGGTACTGATCGAAGAGGCCGTGGCGCTGCAGCAGGGCGCCCAGGTCGCGGATCCGCCGCGGATCTGCCGCCGCGGCGGCGAAGGCCGCCTCGATCTCCTCGCGCACCCCGGCGGGGACCCCTTCCTGGCGCTCGAAGAGCCTGCGCGCGGCCATCTCCTTGAAGTTTACCTGCACGGAATTGCGGATCGCCAGCCAGAAGAGCCGCACCAGGCAGACGTCCCAGGGCGTGTCGACGCCCTTGACCACCGCGCTCAGGGGGTCGCCGCGCGCCGCGACGTCCTTTTTCACGCGGCCGAGGACGTTCTCGATCCCGTCGTTGACGATCTCCTCGCTGAAGGCCTCCTGCTTGAGGGAATACCCGTATTGCAGGACATGCACGCCGTCCTCGTGCTCCCGCAGCCACTCGAGGTACTTCTCCGCCTGCTCGCCGAAACCCTCCAGGATCATCTTGGAATAAGCCTCCGGCGTGACGATCTGCGGGCGCAGCGCCTGCATGCGTCCCTCGCGGACACGCACCTGCTGCACACTGTCCATCAGCTCGCACACCAGGACATAGTTGATGATCGTGTTGCCGAACGTCTCGAGATGGCGCTTCGGCGGCACGATGACCTCGGTGTTGCGGACAGCATACCAGAAGTCGAATGTTGTCGGCGACTTGCTCATGAACAATGTCACTATACCCCATTAGCGGCCGCTTCGTCACGCGCTAAGGTGGCGCGTAACGGGGAACCGAGAAGGTGGGGCAGGCATTCCTGCCTGACCTTGTAGCGTCTGCCGGAACCTTGCAGGCACATCGCGGTGGCGCGGATCGCGCGGAGCAGGCTCCTCTGCCTGCTGTCATTGCATGCCGACGCGTCCAGGTGGACAGTCGGGTGGGGGGGGTGGGGTGTGGAACAGCGCTACCGCCTGGCGCCGGGTGCGGGGGCAACGGCGGGCGTCCGCACAGCCGGTGGCGGGAGGGGCTTGGCCTGTGCGGTGGGCGCCGGTTTCCCTGCCGCGGTGCCGTCCGGCGCCCTCAGCAGGAGAATCGTCCCGGTCTTGTCGTCATAGCGGTACTGCGCCGCCGGATCGATGCCGAATTCGCTCTTCAGCGTCTTGACGGTGAAATCCCGCTCAAGCGATTTCTCGCGGTACAGTTGGGTCAGCACCTGCATCTGCTGACTGACCAGGTTCTTGCCGCGGGCCTCCTTCAGGTACTCGGCGCCCTGCTCGCGGCTCAGGACGCGGTCCAGACGCCGCACCAGGTTTGTCCGCCCGCCCGCGACGCGCTGCTCGATGCGCACCAGCGCGTTGCTCGGAGCGTCGAACTGGTACCGGGCGGCCTTGTCGAGATTGAACTTCTGCATCATTCGCGCGTCGTATCCCGCCGACTCCTTCTGCTTCTCGGCGTGCACGCGCTGGAAGATGGCGATCTCCTCGGACGCATTCTTGCGCAGGCGGATCAGGGACTGGAAACGCTCCTTCTGGGCCTCGTCCAGTTTGCGGTGCAGCGTCTCTTCCGCCATGGCCGCGCTCTTCCAGTTCGTGACAACCGCAAGAGTCACAACAGTAACCAGTCGAACCACACGGGTAGCAGGATGGCTCATCGTTATCATGATGCGTCCTTTCCGTCATGTCCGGAAACTGATTTCTCCGGTTGACCAACAGTATCTCATATGTCCGGCCGCCGTACAATCCTATTTGACAAGTTCCACAAGTTACAACTCAAGGGATATTCAGGATCGGTGGAGCAGAAACATACGGGCCAGGCAAAGGAAGAAAAGCCCCATGAGCGGCTTGCCGGAAATCACATGGAGGGTGCTCCATCGCACCGGCGTCCCGACACGGATTCCCAGGCAGGCCAGCACAAGGATCGCCACAAGCGGCATGATGAAGGCTGTGTTGTAGAGCAGCAGCAGCAGGCTGTTGCGCGTGACGGACTGGCCGCTCCTGACCAGATAGACCAGCGTCGGCAGGTAGACCTGTCCGGTGCAGACCGACTCGATCACCGTCACCACAAGGCCGCAGACTACGGCCGCGGCGGCGGCGTGGCGCTGCCGCACCGCCGCGCCCATGAAACGGTGCAGACGGTCGCGGAGCGCGTCCGGCAGACGCAGGGCGACGGCGCCTGGCTCGCGGCGCGACGCGAACCGCCAGGCGTCGCGGAAGGAGAGCAGCGCCAGCAGGCTGATGAAGAAGACCAGCGTCGAGATCGCGCCCAAAGCTGCCCCAAAACTGCTAGGGTTGCGAAGCAACCTGTCGCCGCATCATGCTCCAGACCTTGCGCTAGAAGAAGCTGCCAAGCTTCTCGTGGAGGTCGAACAGGCGGGCGAAGTCCTCCCGCTTGTCATCGTCCGTCTTGCCGAACATGCCGACCTCGATGAGCGCGAAGACGATCTCGCCGAAATCCTCGGTACGCATGAGGCCCCACTGCTTCAGCGAATAACTGGCCATGGGGCCGTACTCCTCGATGGCGTAGTCGCAAAGCCCCTGCGAGAGCTCCTTGCCGGTGACGTGGCGGGCCAGGCCGCGCGCGCCCTTCTTCAGGTTCTTGGCCGTGTACTCGAGGCCGTCGCGTACGAAAAAATAGGCTTCGGGCGCATAGCGCTTGTCGCTCTGCGTCAGGCGTTCAACAGCTTCCTTGAATGAGAGGTTCTCCATCGCGACGCATAATACCATTTCCCATTCCTGATTTCCAGACTGCATCGACCGTATTTGGTTAGCTACGGGGAGTGCTTGAAGGGCGCATGGTGAGAGCCTGCATTTCTACCTTGTCATGAACCTTGACGCGAGAGCCTTGTCGACCTCGGGGAGAGAAGAACGCTTTACTCTCAACGCTCAAGCCGGACATCGCCGGGGATCACCGCGCCATGGCGGCGCAGCAGCGCGTGGAGCTCGGTCAGCGGCACATCCTCGGGATCGATCCCGGTCGCCGCGCCGAGGGCCGCCAGGGCGCCCGCCGCCTGGCCTATGGCCATGCAGGGACACTCGACGCGCAGGGCCGAGTTGGCCTCGCGGTCGCTGGCAAGGCAGCGCCCCGCGACCAGCAGGCCCCGGCTGCCGGCGGGCAGCAGGGCGCCGCGCGGTATGGTCGGCAGCACGCCGGGCTTGAGCTGGCGCTGGTTGATGCCCCTGCCGTCGTTCAAGTGCTCGTCGACATGGTAGAAGGCGTAGCAGACCGCGTCCTCGAAGAAGCGCCCGTCCTCGTAGTCGGCCGCTGTGACCGTGGCCTTGCCGACAATCCTGACGGTCTCGCGGATGGCGGTCTCGGTGCAGAACCAGTCGATCTGAAACGCACCGAGCCCCGGCTGACGGCGCAGGAAGCGGTAGACCCGCAGCAGCGACCGTCGGCCCTCGATCTCGGCCCGCGTCCGCCCTTCGCTCGTGTGCGCCTCCGGCGCGCGGATGTGGTTGACGTTGCGTCCGCGGCTTCGCAGCAGGCTCCACGGCCCTGCACCGTACCAGGAGATGTCGGTCGAGACCAGGGCGCCGGCGGCGATGGCGGCGGCAGCGGCGTCGTTCAGCGCCTTTTCATCGAGCGCCTCCAGATCGTATCCCGAGGCACAGAAGGAGAGCGTGGCGGGCTGGACCACGTCGGAACGCTCCAGCGCGAATCCCGCCAGGCCGACGACGTTGGCATCGCCGGTGGCGTCGATCAGCACCTTGGCGCGCACATCCCGCAGGCCGGTCTTGGTGCAAAGCGTCAGGTTCCACCCGCCGTCCTCGAAGGTTGCGGCCGCGGGCATCGTGTGGAAGAGCGGCTCGACACCGGCCTCCAGCACCGCCTCATCGGCCAGGGCCGCGAACAGGAAGGCATCGACCGGCAGGTGCCGGGAGCCGCCCTCGGGCGTCGGGACGGGAAGCCCCGATTCGGCGTACGCCCTGCTGAAGAGTTCCCAGCCGATGCCGCCGATGATCCGGCGTCCCCACGCGAAGAAATGTGCCGGATAGTTGACGCCCCCCACCGTCATGGTGCCGCCGAGCATGCCGTTCTTCTCCACAAGCAGCGTGCACGCGCCGGCGCGCCCCGCCTGTATCGCGGCGACAACCCCCGCTGTTCCGCCGCCCACGACAACCACATCGTACTGCTGTTTCATCGCGATGCCATCTCCCTTCATGCCTCTCCCACTGACACCACTCCGGCACGGTCCAGCGCGGCTTTCAGGGCCGCGGCCCACTCCGCGCGTCCCAGGGCATGCACGCGTCCCTCGCGGCGGTAGATGTCCTCCGCGATTTCGCCGACGGCGGCGTAGGGCGACCGGCCGGTTTCGCGCCAGAGCAGGGGCAGCGTCTGGCTGAAATGTACGCGGTTGTGCAGCCGGTCCCAGGCGTGTGCCAGGCGTTGCATGCGTGTCAGATCCGCGAAGCCGAGGCAGTCGGTCCTCAGGACCTCGTAGGGGGGCAGGGGACTGAACGCGTCCGCCAGCGCCGGAAGCTGCAGCAGGGGCGTGCCCGGCAGCCCCTTGAGGCGGTTGACCTGGATCTCGGGGATGCCCATGCGCGCCAGGCAGTCGAAGCCGGAAGCAAAGGAGGCTTCATCCTCGCCTGGCAACCCGAAAATCAGATCGGCATGGATGACGGCACGGGTTCCGGTGAGCAGGGTGTGGAGGGTGGAGATGACTTCGTCCCGGCTCTCGGTGCGGCCGATCAGGCGGGCAACCGCGGCGTTGAGCGTCTGCACGCCGACCTCAAGATGGAGGACGCCCGCCGGAAAGGCCGCCAGGCGCTGCAGCATCGTCTCCCTCAGATGGAATGGCGTCAGTTCAATGTGGAGCCGCAAACCGTCGATATCCTGCTGCAGGAAGAAGTCGAGCACCGCGGCTGCATGGGCCTCGTCGGCATTGAAGGTGCGGTCGAGGAAGCGGAAGTCGCGGAGTCCGCGTTTCAGGAGGGATTGAAGCGAGGCGCAGAGGCGGTCGGATGGGAAACGCCGCCAGTGTGTGCCGCACGAGGTGCAGTAGAGGCAGTGGTGCGGGCAGCCCCGTGACGACTCCACATAGACCACCCGCCGTCGCAGGTCGTCGTCGCTGTACTGCGCGTCGGGCAGGACGAGCGCCGCAAGATCTTCGCCCTCGTGGTTGACGATGATCTCGGGCTTGCGGCGGCCCTCCTCCGTTTCCGCCCGTCCGAGCGCCTGCGCGCACCAGTTCCGGAACGCCGTCTCGCCCTCGCCGCATACGAGCGCGTCCGCCAGGCCGTCCCACTCAGCCGCGCTGCCGGGAACAATCTCCGGGCCGCCGAGCACGACTGCGATCCGCGGAGCGACGCGGTGCAGCAGCGCGAGGCTGTCGCGCACCAGGCGCGTGTTCCACAGGTAGACGGAGAATCCGGCCACGCGGGGCTCCGTCTCCATCAGGCGGCTCACGATCTGCATCGGCTGGGTATCAAGGTCGAACTCCAGCAGGACGGCTCGCTGCGAAAGTGGACCGAGATTGGCGAGCAGGCTCCGGCCGGCATGGGCGCAGTGGCTATGGCGCGCGTTGACGGCGACGATGGCGATGTCGGCCTGCATGCGGTGGCTCATGGCGAGGTCACGGCGATGGCGTTGGCGGGGCAGACCTGACGGCACCCGTCGCAGCGGGTGCAGCGCTCGGGATCGATGCTGGCGTGCGCGTGGGGCGTGAAGGGGATGGCCTCGACAGGACACTGCTGGGCGCAGCGCGTGCAGCCGATGCAGTCCTCGGTGACCGTGTATCGGATCAGCGCGCGGCACTTGTGCGCCGGGCAGACGCCCTTGAGGTGGGCTTCGAACTCCTCCGCGAAGAAGCGCATCGCGGTCAGCACCGGATTAGGCGCCGTGCGGCCGAGTCCGCACTGGCTGCCGGCAGCCACGGCGTCGGCGAGCGCGCCGAGCTGCCGCAGGTCGTCGGGCCGCGCGCGGCCCCCGCAGAGGCGGTCGAGGATCTGCAGCATGCGGCGTGTGCCGATGCGGCACGGTGTGCATTGGCCGCACGATTCGCGCTGCGTGAACTGCAGGAAATAGCGGGCCATGTCGACCATGCAGTCGCGGTCGTCCAGGACGACCATGCCGCCCGAGCCCATCATCGCGCCGGCCGAGACGAGCGCCTCGTAGTCCACCGGCGTGGCCGCCAGGGCGGCGGGGATGCAGCCGCCCGAGGGGCCCCCGACCTGCACCGCCTTGAAGGCGTGTCCGCCGGCTATGCCGCCGCCGGCCTGCATGACGATGTCGCCGAGCGTCATGCCCATGGGCACCTCGACCAGGCCGCCGCGCGCCACGCGCCCGGCCAGGGCAAAGGTCTTGGTGCCCGGGCTCGCCGGCGTGCCGAGGGCGCGGAAGGCCGCGGCGCCGTGGTTGAGAATCCATGGGATGAGGGCCAGCGTCTCGACGTTGTTGATCAGCGTCGGGTGTCCGTGGAGTCCCGCTTCGGCCGGATAGGGCGGGCGGCGGCAGGGAATGCCGCGCCGGCCCTCGAGGGCCGCCAGCAGCGCCGTCTCCTCGCCGCACACGAAAGCTCCGGCGCCCTCGATGACCCGCAGACAGGGACGCCATGCGTCGGCGGCTCCGTCCCGCGCCGGCACCGCCTGCAGCAGTCCCTGCTCCCCGCAGCGCCGGATGGCCTCGCGGATGCGCGCGACGGCCACGGGGTATTCGTGGCGGATGAAGAAAAAGCCCTCGGCGGCCCCTACGCACCAGGCGGCGAGCGCCAAACCCTCGATCACGCGCAGCGGGAACGACTCGAGCAGCATGCGGTCCATGAAGGCGCCCGGATCACCCTCGTCGCCGTTGCAGACGACAAAGGGTAGGAGACCGCGAAGGGCCGCCTGACTGCGCACGTGCCTCCACTTCTCGGCCGCGGGGTAGCCGGCGCCGCCGCGGCCGCGCAGTCCGGCCGCAGCCAGCGCCTCGATGACCGCTTCGCGCCGTGCCGCGGGATCGTCGGCGTCCAGACACGCCTGGTAGGCGGCGAACCCGCCGTGCTGCCGGTATTGGTCGAGATCGAGAGGATCCAGCGCGCCCGCGTGCTCGGTCGCCAGACGCGTCTGGCAGGTCCAGAAACCGGCGTCGGGCTGGTCGCGGACGGAGGCAGGGAAGCGGACGGGGGGCTCGGCGGGCGCGGCGTCAACGAGGCGGTCGAGCAGGTTTCGTGCGGCATCGAGGAGACGCCGCCCGGCGGTCGCATGGTCGCGGAAGTGCCGCGCGAGGATGGCGTCCACGTCGCGCGGGCGCACGCGGCCATAGCGGAAGAGGCCCTGCGGCGTCGCCAGTTCAAGCAGCGGCGCCTGGTGCGAGGCGCCGGTGCAGCCGACGTCGCGCAGGTGGACGGGCAGGCGCCAGCCGCGCAGCCGCGCGGCGATCGCGGTACGCAGCGTCCCGGATTGCGCCGCCAGGCAGCTCGCGCAGGTGCAGAGCCGGATCTCGCCGACGTCCGCCGGCGAGGCGGCGCGTGGTAGAGGCGCGGCCGCCGCGGGGGCCGCCGAAGCGAGGAAATCGCGCAGGATGGCGGGGATGTCGCCCCGGGCGACAGGACCGTAGATCACCTCGTCGATCTGGATGGCGGGCGCCAGCATGCAGCAGCCGAGGCAGGCGACTTTCTCGACGGTGAAGAGGCCATCGGGATCCGTGGACGACGATTCCGGCACGCGGAGATGGCCGCGGAACGCCTCTGCCAGAGCCTCCGCGCCCTTGACGTGGCAGGCGGTGCCGATGCAGACGCGGATCGTGTGGCGTCCGGTCGGCGCGAGGCGAAACTGGCCGTAGAAGGTCGCGACCGAGGTGATGTCGGCGGGCGGCACCTGCCAGTGTGCGGCCAGCGCGTCGAGCATCGGCGTCGGCAGGTAATGGAACGCGTTTTGGATGGCCTGGAGCGCGGCGACGGTCTCGCCGCGCCGCACGCCAGCCTGGTCAAGAAGCCGGTCGAGGCCGGTTTTGTCCAGGAGAGCCTGCGGCGCAATGGGGTTGATGATTCTGCCTGACACGGCGGGATAGCAAGCCCGGATCGGCGGTCTCACGGATCCAGCATCAGCTGCTTGCATCCGTGCTCATCGACGCGGACAAATGTGATGTGGGTGGCGAAGATGTCTTCGTCGTCGCCGGTCTCGAGGCGGCGGCGCGTGACGGCGACGGAGTACGTGACCGATGTCTGTCCCGTCCGCTCGCGCGTGACGTCGAAGCGCAGCACGTTGCCCCCGCTCGCGCCCTTGCGGAACTCGACGCGGTCGAGTCCGACGGTTACGAAACTGTGTCCCGGGAAGTCGAGGCTGGCCGCCATCCAGCCGGCCTCGTCGATCCATTTGAGGAGGTTGCCGCCGAAAAGGAAGCCGTACTGGTTGAGGTGTTCCGGCAGCACCAGCTTGTAGGTGGTCATCACCGGTGTCTGTCGTTGCATGGCCATGGTGCTTTCCGGTGGCGCGGCCGGCGGCGATCCGGCTGCGGCGGGTGCCGCGGCGGCTATCCGGCCGCGGCCGTCGGCGCGGCGGAGTTGGTGGTGGCGTTGGGAGCGGCGTCGGGCGCGGCGTTGGTGGTCGCGGGCGTATCGGGCAGGGCGTGGAGCAGGTTGCCGGCCGCGGACGGCTCCCCGGACGGCAGATTCTTGGCGGCCGCGTCCATCTGGTCGAAGATCGAGCGGGCCTTGAAACCCTCGAAGCGGTCGATAACCTTCTGCAAGTCGCGCGCCATCTCCTCCCATGGCGTGCCGGCCCGGGCGACGATCAGCCGGTCCAGCAGGTCGCGCGCCGCGGCCTTCTCCTTGCGCGCGGCCAGGCAGCGTGCCTGGCCCATGACGGCCAGCGGGTAGAGGTAGTGGCCGGGATTCTCCCGTGCGAAGGTCTCGAAGGCCGCGCCGGCCTCCTCGAACGATTGCTCAGCCTCCAGCGTAGCGGCCAGGCCCAAGCGGGCCGTGCCGGCCAGCTTGTGCCGCCCGTCGCTCTTCATGAACTTCTCGTAGATCCCGCGCGCGGCGGCGAGGTTGCCGGCGTTGTAATAGGCCTCGGCCAGCCGCAGGCGGATCAAGGGTCCGGCGCGGGTGCCGCCGTACTGGCGATCCAGGTTCTCCAGTCCCTCCACGCTCTCGGTCGTCATGAGCGCGGTCGAGGCCAGGTCGGCCTGGTTGGCGCGGTGGCGCAGGTAGGCGATGACGCCCAGCGCCACCAGCAGCAGCGCGGCGGCGGCCATGACGAGCTGCCGGCCCTGCGTGCGGTACCAGTCGTAGACCGGCAGCAGTTCCTCGGGCAGCTTCTCCGCCATTCCCCCTTCGGACGGGGGCTGCGCGTTCTGGGCATCCGTGCTCATGGGCATCCTTGGTTAAAAAGCTTTGAATTCCAACGCGGATAGTTTTAGACTCTTTCATCGTGTATTTCAAGGCGCAAATTGAGACGGCCGGGCGCGGCGCGTTTCGGGCGGACCGCCGTGCATGCCTGCGGCATGGGCGGCCGACGCCGGAGCGGTGCCGGCCAGAAGCGGTGGACTGACATGCCGGGATTTTTCGACCGACTGGTCTCGCGCATCGACAAGATCGATCCCGAGAGCCTCCATACGCACATGCTGCGCATGGCGCGGGAGCGCGGTCTGCTCGAGACCGTCTTCCAGTCGATCCAGGAGGGCGTCATGGTGCTCGACGCCGAGGGACGCCTCAGCTACGGCAACCGCGCGGCCGAACGCCTGCTGGGCTTCGACGCGGAGAAGCTCCGCGGCCACGCGATGGGCCGCTATCTGCACGACCTCGACTGGGAGCACCTCGCCGAGCCCGGCGACGACGCCGCCTGGTCGCACCTGCTGAGCCGCGAAATCGAGGTGACCTACCCCGAGCACCGCTTCCTGAGCGTCTACGCCGTGCCGCTGCCCGACGACGACGGCAAGGGACAGGGGGTGCTGATCATCCTGCGCGACATCACCCGCGACCGCCAGCAGGAGGCCTCGATGGTCGAGGGAGAGCGGCTCAAGGCCATCAAGCTGCTCGCGGCGGGCGTGGCCCACGAGATCGGCAATCCGCTCAACGCGCTTAACATCCACCTCGAGCTGCTGGCGCGCGAGATCGCCCCGCTGCCGCAGGCCCAGCGCGCGCCGCTGGCGGAGCTCGTCCAGATCGCCCGCAGCGAGGTTGGCCGCCTCGACGCCATCATCACCCAGTTCCTGCGCGCCCTGCGCCCCGCCAAACCGCAGCTCGTGCTGGCAGACGCCGGCGCCCTCCTGCGCGAGACGCTCGACCTCATGCGTTCCGATATCGAGAACCGGCGCATCGAGGTCGCCATCGCCAACGCCGAGGGACTGCCCCCGATCCCCATCGATCCGGCGCAGATCAAGCAGGTCTACTTCAACCTGATCAAGAACGCCCTCGAGGCCATGCCCGACGGCGGCACCATGGCGATCTCGTTCTCTGTCGGTGACGCCTACATGGCACTCGACTTCCTCGACAGCGGTACCGGCATTGCCCCGGACGACTTCAACCGCATCTTCGAGCCCTACCACACCACCAAGGCGGCGGGACACGGGCTGGGACTGATGATCGTGCAGCGCATCGTGCAGGAGCACGGCGGCCAGATCGAGGTCTCCAGCAAGCCGCATTCCGGCACCCGCTTCCGGATCCTGCTGCCGCTCGCCGAACGCCGCATCCGCAAGATCCGGGCGCCGCAGGAGCCGTCCGACGAACTGCGCGCCGAACCGCTGGAGACCCCGTGACATGCCCGCACCCTCCGACCGCCGCTCCGTCGTCCTGATTGTGGACGACGACAAGAACACCCGCGAGGGACTGCAGCGCGCCCTGCGTGCCCGATACGACGTGCGCCTCGCCGAGGACGCGGCCCGCGCCATGGCGGCGCTGGACGACGGCGAGGTCGACGTCATGCTCACCGACCTGCGCATGCCGGGCACCGACGGCCTCGAACTGCTGCGCCGTGTGCAGGCGCACCACCCGGAGGTTGTCTGCATCCTGCTTACGGCCTACGGCAGCGTCGAGACGGCGGTCGAGGCCATGAAGCAGGGTGCCTTCGACTTCCTGACCAAACCCGTCAACCTCGACCATCTGGACATGCTCATCGCGCGGGCACTGCGCTCGCGCGACATGGAGCAGAAAAACCGCGACCTCGAACTGCAGCTCGACAGCAAGTACGGCTTCGAGAACCTCGTCGGCAACGCGCAGGCGATGCAACCGGTCTTCGACACCATACGCCAGGCCGCCCCGACGCAGGCGACGATCCTGATCACCGGCGCCAGCGGCACGGGCAAGGAGCTCGTGGCCCACGCCATCCACCGCCTCAGCACGCGCGCGCGCGGGCCCTTCGTTGCCGTTCACTGCGCCGCCCTCTCGCCCAGCCTGCTGGAGAGCGAGCTCTTCGGCCACGAGAAGGGGGCCTTCACCGGCGCCGACGCGCGCCGCAAGGGGCGCTTCGAGATGGCCGTCGGGGGCACGCTGTTCCTCGACGAGATCGGCGAGATCGACAACGCCATCCAGGTCAAGCTGCTGCGGGTGCTCGAGGAGCGGGTCTTCGAGCGGGTCGGTGGCACGGAGACGATCACCGCCGACATCCGCCTCATCGCCGCCACCAACCGCGACCTGCGCCAGCGGGTGCAGGAGGGGCGGTTCCGCGAAGATTTGCTCTACCGGCTCGACGTCATCAACATCCATCTGCCGCCGCTCGCCGAACGCAGCAGCGACATCCCCTCCCTCTGCGACCATTTTCTCCGGGAGTTCAGCGAGAAGAACGGCAAACCGGTCCTCGGCCTCACGGCTGAGGCGGTCAACCTCCTGAGCGCCTACGGCTGGCCCGGCAACGTCCGCGAGCTGCGCAACACGATTGAGAAGATGGTCGTGCTGGCGCATGGCGACCGCCTGACGGCGCGCGACGTGCCCCCGAACATCCGCGAGGCAGTTCGCGGTACGTCCGGTCAATCTCGCGGCGCCGTGTCGCTGGCCGAGGGCTCCCTGGCCGAGGCGGAGCGCCGCAAGATCCTCGCGGTCCTGGAGAAACAGGGCGGCAACCGCACGCGCGCGGCCCTGGAGCTCGGCATCAGCCGCCGAACGCTGCACCGCAAGCTGCACGAGTACCACGACCAGGGACTCCTGCCCGGCGGCGTGATGCAAGCGTGAACACTTCAGCGTTAAACGTTTAGGGTTCAGCGTTGAGCGTTCTTCTCCCCGGGATTGTACGCGGCGAGGGCGAAAGCGTCAGTCTTCTGCATTTTCCCGGAAGGCCTGGAAAAACGCGCCGGTAGTTGCTTCCTGGAGATGGCGGGCGGCATGGAGCCGCGGCCGCCGATGCGTAAAGGAAGCACAAGATGAGGATGCAGACCCTTCAAATCATGCACATGGACGAGCCGGCCATGGTCTCGCGGCGCGACGCCTTCCTGCTCGAACTGCGCGGTCTAGCGCTGAATCCGGCGGAGATAGGATGGAAAGATGGCATCGACCGCGATGCCATGCAGCTTCTGGAGTCGATCGTCGCCTGGGTGCGACGCTGGCAGGCCACCGGTGGAGACCGCGAGCGCATGGCGCGTCAGGGGTTCGCCGATCCGCCGGTGGTGCCCAACGTCAGTCCCGAGCACGACTGGTGCTGCTTCGAGCGGTGGATGCGCCATGAGCCGCTTCACTGGAGCCATGAGCGTTGGCATGGGAGATTCACCACGATGATCACAAAGGGCACTACTTGTGATACAATCATTGCATGACAACAAAAAACCGAACGGCGTTGGTTTTGGCTGCCGTGACAATGGTCGTTGCGGTGCGCGCGCAGCAACCGGCTGCCGGCGACGCGAAATTGGCGGATACAACGGTGCGCGGCTGGTTCCCGAAGCTGGCGGCGCGGACGCCGCTCGCCTCGCGGCCGGAGGTGGAGGCGGTGCGCAATCCCAAGGGCGAGGCGCTCGGCTGGATCTTCCGCACCGACCAGATAGAGCCGGTGGTGCGCGGCAAGCGCGGCGAGATCGGCGTCTGGGTTGCGCTGGGCGCCGACGGGATGATCCGCGGCGTGGAGGTCGGCGTCCACCGTGAGGACAAGAAGTGGTTCGACCGCATCCGGGCGCCGTTTTACAAGGCCTTCGAGAACCGTCCCGCCGACGGCAGCCGGGGCCGGCCCGACGCCGTGACAACGGCAACCGTCTCGTCCCGAGCGATGACCGACGATGTCTTCGGCGCTTGCCGCGCGGTCATGGGGCTGCCCGAGGTGAGCGAACGGCTCGCCGCTGCCGCCAATGGCCAAAGCGGCAAGCCGGCGCCTACGCGGAAGTAATGCGCTTCGTTCGGGACGGTTCTCCCGGGGCTTGTACGGTTTGCCTTATCCAGGCAGATCCGGCCCCACCGTCAAATAATCAGCGGTCGAACTGGGCGTCGAAGGCGATGGCGCTCGGCTCGAAGTCGAGCCGCCGCACAAAGGCGCAGGCCTCGCGCGCGCCGTGGCAGCGATCCATGCGCGAATCCTCCCACTCGACCGAGAGCGGCCCATGGTAGCCGATGTCGTTGAGCGCCACGATGATCTCCTCGAAATTGATGTCGCCGTGCCCGGGCGAGCGGAAATCCCAGTAGCGCCGCGGGTCGGCGAACGCGGTGTGGCCCCCGAAGACGCCCACCGTGCCGTCGCCGTGTCCCCACCAGGCGTCCTTGATGTGGCAATGGAAGATGCGGTCGGGGAAGGTGCGCAGGAACTTGACGTAGTCGACCCCCTGGTAGCCGAAGTGCGAGGGGTCGTAGTTGAAGCCGAAGGCCGGATGGCCGTCGAGCGCCTCGAGCGCGCGCTGCGCCGAGGCGATGTCGAAGGCGATCTCGGTCGGATGCACCTCGAGCGCGAACTTCACGCCGTGCTCGCCGAAGACATCCAGGATCGGCTTCCACGTTCTGGCAAACAGACGGAATCCGTCGTCTATCTGTCCCGGCAGCACCGGCGGGAAGGAGTAGAGCAGGTGCCAGATCGGGGAGCCGGTGAAGCCGGTGATCACCTTGACCCCCATGTTGGCGGCCGCCTTGGCGGCGGTCGTTTGCATGCGGATGGCCCACTTCCGCAGGCCCTTAGGGTCGCCCTTGAAGCGTGCGGGCCCGAAGGCGAAGTGGCGCGCGTCGAGGTTGTCGCAGACGAGCTGTCCGGACAGGTGGTTCTGGATGGCCCATACGCCGAGGCCGTGCTCATCGAGGATGGCGTGGCGCTCGTCGCAGTAAGCCTTGCTCTGGGCGGCAAGTTCGAGGTCCATGTGGTCGCCCCAGGCGGCGACTTCCAGTCCGTCGTAGCCGAATTCCCTGACCATGGGGGCGAGCCGCTTCAGGGGAAGGTCGGCCCATTGACCGGAAACCAGGGTGACTTTGCGTGCCATAAGACTTTTACTCCCAACAAAACCGTGAAGCATTAAGTTTCAAGGGTATCGCGCATGGAACCCGAAGACAATCCAATTTTGCATGCTGTCGATTGAGATTGTGCAACAACCTTGTTTTTGCTTTTCTTGTGGCTCGCCGCTGGCAAGTCGCCGCGGCGGCGCCCGTAGGCGCATGCAAGGACTCGGAATGAAGGTTTGCAAGTTTGGCGGCACATCGCTGTCCGATGCCGCGCAGGTAACCAAGGTCTGCGACATCATGCTGGCGGATCCCGCACGGCGTGTCGTCGTGGTGTCGGCCCCGGGCAAGCGCCACCGGAACGACACCAAGGTCACGGATCTGCTGATCGCCTGCGCGGAGGCGGCGCTGGCGGG
>CAYRPP010000009.1:0-16887 GCA_964426115.1 uncultured Lentisphaerales bacterium
TCGACGGCGTGCCGATCCTCAGCGGGCAGGCGCTGACGGACAACCGCGGCGGCGGAGTGCCGGGCGGCTGCTGGTTCGCCATCCTGCCGCATCCCGACACCTGCGTCAACGAACTCGTGTTCCAGGACGGCCCCTGCCGGCTCGACGATTTGGTCGTCACGCCCCGCGCGCCCGCGACGCCCGCCGGCACCGCGTGGCCCTGGCTGGCGGACCACGGCCTGACGGCGGGCGACGAGGACGGGGACGCTGACCAGGACGGGTTCACGGCCGGCCAGGAATATGTCGCGGACACGGATCCCAACGACGCTGAATCCCGCTTCATGATCCGGGAGGTTGAGCCTGCCGCGGCAGCGACGCGCATCGGGATTCCCTCGGCCGCGGGACGTCTCTACACGATCGAGCGGCTGGAGGCGCTGGGTTCCGGCGCATGGCAGCCGCTGCCGCCCTGGATCGACGTGCCGGGCACCGGCGCGATGCTCTGGCTGCAGCCGACCAACTCCGCGCCCGCGCGCTTCTACCGCGCCACGGTGCGCCTGCCCGAGTGACCAGAAGGGCGCGTACAAGCCGCAGCCTTGCTTCGCGTCGGTCAGGCGCCGAGCAGGCAGGCTTTGAGTGCGGCGTGGAGGTGGCCGTTGGAGGCCAGGAAGGCCAGGCGGTAGCCGCCATGGCGCGCGAGGATCTCGCTGGTGCCGCCGGCGCGTTCGAGGATCAGCGAGGCGGCCGCGATGTCCCAGAGATAGACGCCGTGCTCGAAATAGCCGTCCGCGGCGCCCCGGGCGACCAGGCAGATGTCGAGGGCCGCGGCACCCAGCACGCGCGGGCGCTGGACGAGCCGCGCGAGCGCGGCAAAGAAGCGGAACGAGCGCGCCGGATCCTCCGCCTTGTCGCTGCCGGTGAGCACGAGCGCGTGCGACGGGTCGGCGAGGGCGGAACAGCGGATGGGGCGCCCGTTGCAGCGGGCGGGACCGTCGGCGGTGGCCTCGAAGACCAGCCCCAGCTCGGGAGCGCAGACCACGCCCGCCTGCATGACGCCCCCGCGGCGGACGGCCACGGAGCAGCACCAGTGGGGCAAACCATGGAAGAAATTGACCGTGCCGTCGATCGGATCGATGATCCACTCGGCGCCTTCGGGTGCCGGGCGCTCCTCGCCGGCGGTCTCCTCGCCCAGGATGGCGTCGCCGGGACAGGCCGCGAGAATGGTCTCGGTTGCGACCGCCTGGCACTCGACGTCGAGGATGTGCTTGACGTCGTGCCGCGAGATCACATTGACCTCGCCGCGGCGCCGTACATTGCCGAGGGCATGGTCGCCTGCGCGCGTGGCGGCCAGCCGGGCGACCTTCAGCAGAGCCTCCGGCGCGGTAAGGACGGGGTGGTCAGGTGTCGGCGCCGGATGCATGCGCGTTCTCCGTCGAGGGGAGGGTGTCCGCCGGTTCTGCCGGTTCTGCCTGTCCCGCCGGTACTGACGTGTCTGCCGGTTCTGCCGTGGTCGACTCGGTGGCCTTGCGCGTGCGGCGTCGTCGTTTGGGCCGGAGTGTCGGAGCGTCGGCCGGCGGCGGCGCGTCGGCGATTTCGAGGTCGCGGACGCCGATATCGGGCAGGCGCATCGAGATGATCCGCGACACGCCCTTCTCGGGCATGGTCACTCCGTAGACGATGCCGGAACTGGCGATGGTGTGCTGGTTGTGGGTGATGATCAGGAACTGGGACTGCGCCAGGAAGTCCTTCAGCGCCTGGACGAAGCGTCCGATGTTCGAGTCGTCGAGGGCGGCATCGAGCTCGTCCAGCAGGCAGAAGGGGCTCGGCTTGATCAGGTAGATGGCGAAGAGCAGGCTGACGGCGGTCATCGTCCGCTCGCCGCCGGAGAGCAGCGAGATCGACTGGAGCCGCTTGCCGGGGGGACGGGCGATGATCTCGACGCCGCACTCAAGGGGATCGTCGGGATTCTCGATCAGCACCAGCTTGGCCGTGCCCCCGCTGAAGAGCTTGGTGAACATCTGCTCGAAGTTCGCGTTGGCCTGTTCGAAGGTCTCGCGGAACATCTCGGATGTCTTCTTGTTGATCATGCGGAGCAGGTCGAGCACCTGCTCCTTGGACTTCAGCAGGTCGTCCTCCTGCGCCTTGAGCAGGGCGAAGCGCTCTTCGAGCGCCTTGTACTCGTCGATCGCCACGAGGTTGACGGGACCAATCTCCTGGATCTCGCTGCTCAGGGCGGCGAGGCGCGTCTCGGCCTCCTCCGGTGCGGGCTCGCCATTGGCGCCCCATTTGGGGTCGCTCTCGGCCACGAGTTGGGCAGGGGACATCTGGTATTCTGCGAGCATGCGGTCGAAGTGGTTCTGGCGGCGCAGGCGCGCCTCGGCCTGCTCGACCTCGAGGGCCGCGTGCTGGGCGCGCAGCGTCTCAAGCTCCTGGCGCCGGGCGGCCAGTCCGGCCTCGGCTTGCGCCAGGTCGCGCGCCTTGGCGTCGCGCAGCTCGCGGAGCTGCCCGAGCTGCGCGCGCGACGCCTCTGCACGGCGCCGCATGGGCTCGATCTGCGCCCGGGTCGTCTGGAGCTGCTCCGTCAGCCGCCGCAGGCTCTCGTCGTAGCCCTTGACCCCCTGGCTGCGGCCCTCGATCAGCCGCTGCAGCTCGGCGGCGCGCGCCTCGTGGATCTCGGTCTGCCCCGTATGGTGGGTGACCTGCTGCGCCAGCGCGGACTCGCGGATGCGCGCCTCGGCGAACGACTGGTTCAGCGTCTGATAGGCGGCCTCGCGCTCCTGCAGCGCGTGCTGCAGTGCGTCGAGGTGCTCGCCGAAGGCGGCGCGCCCGTCGACCAGCTCCGCGAGCTCGCGCGCCAGGCCGGCCTGCTCTTCCTCGGCGCCGCGCGACTGGGCCGCGGCCAGATCCAGCTCGCGTCCGACGACCCGCAGGCGCTCCTGGTCGCGCTGGGCGTCGCGGCAGACGCTCTGCCACTCCCCATCCTTGCGCGCGGCCTGGCTGCGGCTCTCGTCGAGGCGCTGGCGCGCCTGCGCGTGGTCGCGGGCCAGTGTCTCCTGCTGCCGGTCCAGCTCTTCCATGCGCGTCTTGAGGCCGGCCAGCTCGGCGTCGAGCGCCGCCAACTGGACGGTGGCATCCTCGATCGCCATGCGGCGGGCGAGGGGGCTGGCCGACTGGCCTTCGGGCATCCAGTGCTCGCAGAAGCCGCTGGCATGGAAGACGGTGCCCGCGAGGGTCACCACGGTGGATCCCTGGGGAAGGGGAGTAGGCACCTGCTCCAGCGTCTCCGCGAGGAAGACGCGGTCCAGCAGGGTTTGGGCGGCGGGCGCGAAGGCCTCGGCCACCTCGATGTGCGCGGCGAGCCGCGTCAGCCCGCCCGGCGCCGATCCGCCGGGCGCGCCGTCCGCGCGGGGCGCGTCGGCGGCGATCACGCGCGCGGAGGCGGGACCGCCGCGGGCGATAAGGCGGCGCAGCACTTCGGCGGCATCGCCGGCCTGCCGCAGCACGACGGCGTCGATCCAGGCGCGCAGGACGGCCTCGAGGGCCGCCCGGTAGCGCGCCGGCGCCTTGAACTGCGCGGCCAGCGGCCCCAGCACCACGCCGGGATCGAGCTTGAGGGGGTTTTTGGCGTCGAGGAGCAGGCGCGAGCCGCCCGGGAACGACTCCGCGCGCGCCTCCTGCTCGTTAAGCAGGTCGATCTGCGCCCGCCGCGCCGCGCGCTGCGCGTTGAGCTTGCCGGCCGACTCGCGGACCCCGCGGAGCGCGGCGTCGTTGCTTCGGCGCCCGTCTTCGATGCCCTCCAGGGCGGCGGCGTCCTGCTGCTCCTGCGCGCGCAGCGCCTCGAGGGCCGCCGCGAGGGCGTCGCGCTGCCGCGCGCGCGCCTCGCCGGTCTCGGCGAGATGCGCCTGCTCGGCGGCCAGCCGCTCGCGCTGGACATGGGCGGCGCGCTGCCGCGTCTCCATGCCGGCCAGCCGGTTTTGGAGCTGCGTGGCGCGGCGCTCGCGCTCCAGGCTCTTGTCGCGCTCGGCCTGCAGTTCGCGGCGCTGCTGGTCGACCGCCAGGCGCTCGGCCGTGACGCGCTGCTGCAGCCCGTCGCGCAGTCCGCGCGCCTCGCGGAGCTGCGCCTCCAGCGCCTGGCGCTCCACAGCCATGTCCGCCAGGCGCCCGCGGAGCGCCGCGAGCTGCTCGCGGGTCTCGGCCGCCTCGCGGGTGTCGCGTGCCGACCAGGCCTGGTACTCCGCGATGCGCTGCTCGCCGACCGTGATCATCTCCTGCGCGTGGGCCAGCTTGCCGGCGTCCTGGGCGGCGGACTCGCCCGTCTCGCTGATGCGCCGCTCGTTCTCCACGATCTCGGCATGGATGGCGGCGGTGGCCGCCTCGGCCGCCGCCACGGCTTCCTGGCCGCCGACAGCGCGCCCGGCGAGATCGGCCAGCGCGGCGTCCAGCTCGCGGAGGCGCGCGTCGAGGGCCGTCAGGCGGCGGCGGGTGACGAAAATGTCGAGCGCGCGCAGCTCGTCCTTCAGCTCCTGGTAGCGGCGCGCCTTGCCGGCCTGGCGCTGCAGGGAGCCGATCTGGCGCTTGACCTCGCGGATGACGTCGGCCAGGCGCAGCAGGTTGGCCTCGGTCTGCTCGAGCTTGCGCAGGGCCTCCTTGCGGTCGGCCTTGAACTTGGTGATGCCGGCGGCCTCCTCGAAGATGCCGCGGCGATCCTCGGGGCGCGAGGAGAGAATGGCGTCGATTTGCCCCTGGGCCATCACCGAGTAGCTGTTGGTGCCGATGCCCGTGCCCATGAAGAGGCGCTGGATGTCACGCAGGCGGCAGGGGTTCTTGTTGATGAAATAGGCCCCCTCGCCCGAGCGGAAAATGCGCCGCGAGACCGTGATCTCGTTGAACTCCGTGTCGAGGACCTGGTCGCAGTCGGCGAAGGTGATGCTGACCTCCGCCATGTTCATCGCCGGGCGGGCGTCGGTGCCGTTGAAGAGCACATCCAGCATCTTGGCGCCGCGCAGCGCCGTGGGGCGCTGCTCGCCGAGCACCCAGCGGATGGCGTCGGAGACGTTGCTCTTGCCGCAGCCGTTCGGCCCGACGATGGCGACCAGTCCGGGCTCGAAATGCAGCTTCGTGCGGTCGGCGAAGCTCTTGAAGCCCGTCATTTCCAAAGACTTGAGATGCACGTTTAAGACCTGTCGCGCCCTATGGAACGGCGGGGCGCCTGGCGCGCTAGAAGGCAAATATTGAAGCAGAGCGATCCGCCGGAGTAAAGAACGCTTTTAGCGACAGGATCCAAAGCCCGGCCGCCCACCGCCCACCGCCTTGCGCATGCGGCTGGTCGGGCGCAATTGACATCCGGCCCGTCTTCTGCAATGCTCCCCTTGCCCGATCTGGCGCCGGCTATGCCCGCGCGATGCGGGAGGGTGACCATGTGTGCTGTCTGCCATCGATTGCCGCGCGCGGGCGCGCTCGCGCTGGCGGCGTTCCTCGCTCCGGCCGTCGCGCGGGCGGCCGATCCGCTCGAGGGCGCCTTCGCGCGCCGCGGCAACTTCACCTTGCGGGAGGTCGTGGATCCCGAGAAGGGCGCTTGTCTCGAGCTTGAACTGCACCCGGCCACCCATCTCCCGGCCCTGGTGCAGGAGTACGCCACCCTGGCGCTGCGCCAGCCGGTCGCCGTGGCCGGCCGCCCGCATACCATCGGCATGTGGGTGCGCGGCAACTCCAACTGGGGACGAATCTACTTCGAGATCCAGGATGCCGAGGGCCGGCAGTGGCGCTCGATCGGCGGCTACAACGACTGGCCCGCCGACCTGGCCGTGAACTTCGACGGCTGGCGCTTCATGCGCTTCCACATCGATCCCGACCGCTCGCCGATCCCGAACCTCTCGCCGGGTTTCCAGTGGCAATCAAGCGGGGGCGGCACGACACCCGTCTATCCCATCCGGATCGTCGGCATCACGGTCACCATGTTCCGCACCGCCCCGGATCCGGTCGAGATGCGCCCGGTCACCCCCGTCCTGCGCTTCCGGGATATCGGCGCCTACGAGTAAGGCGTGCGCCGCCCTGGCGCCTGGCGGGGGTGCTCAGCGGAGCATCAGGCGGGTCGCCTCGGGCGGCGGCAGGTAGGTCAGCTCGCCGGTCGTGAAGAGCGCGTTGGTCAGCCAGGTGCCCCGCAGGACCGGCAGATCCAGGCGGTCGAAACGTCCGGCGATCGCGACCGCGTCCAGGATCCGGAAGGTCGCGGGCGATCGGGGCCGGTAGCCCCCGGTCAACCGCACGTCCAGCGTGCCGCCGACATGCAGGAGGCCCGGTCCACGGCTGCCCGCCTCGACCCGGAGGCGGTCGTACCCGCCCTCCTGCGCGCCGGCGAGTTCCAGCTCGATGCCCCCGCTGGCCGGCAGCGCGTTGGACACCACGCCGGTGAACACCAGCGTCCCCACACCCTGCCATCCGCCCGGACGCAGGATCCCGCCCTCCAGGATCGTGCGTCCCATCTCGATCCGTCCGCTTCCCTGGATCACGCCGCCGGGGCCCCGGAGATAGATCCATCCGTAGTCGGGATGCGCATAATAGTAATAATACCGTGCCCGCTCCACTGTCAGCGGACCGTAGAAATACATCTTCTGGGCGACCGCGTTCCGCACCTCCGCGCCGTCCAGGAACGCCGCGGCGCCCTCGGCATGGATCCCCGCCGTGCCGCTCAACGCGACATCCGCCCGGTAGCCGGGGCCCATCACAGTCAGCTGGCCGCCGGCCGTGACGGCAAAACCGCTCGGAGCTCTGAGAAAACCCTGGTTGGTGACGGTCACCTCGCCGCTCATCTGGCGGCTGTAGCCATAGGAATCGAACATCGCCGCGGGGCCGTCGACCACGATGCGCGTTCCGCTTCCGATCAGCGGATAGTTGCTGTCCAGAAAACCGGCGTTGCGCAGCATCAGCGCCGTGCCGGCGCCGGAGAGCTGCAGCGGGTTGCCGTACCGGGCGGCCCGCACCGTCCGGCGTACGGTGCCGTTGGTCACGGTCAGGACGGCCGGGACACCGGCCTGGCCGATCCGGCAGTCGCAGTCGACGTTTAGCGTGTAGGTGTGGCCCCGCAAATCCCAGGTGACGTCGCCCCCGCCTACCGCGAACTCGAAGTTGGTGGCCGGCGCGGCCCACGAAACGGCATAGGGGGCGTTGGTCAGGCCGAACAGGGCGATGTCGTTGGTGCCCGGCACCCGGCTGGGCGACCAGTTGAGCGGCTCGTGGAAACTTCCGCCCGACTCGTTGATCCAGCTCAGGTAGCGGTCGGACGAGAGGGTCCACTCGTCCAGACGGTCCATGCGGTTGGCCGGCACATACCCGGGCGGCGGCGCATCCTGCGGAAAAGACCGGTCGGCGATGGCGATCGTCTGCAGGGCCACCGGGCTGACCAGGTAGCCGGCCGCCGTGCCCACGGTCCAGTCGAGGCGGCCACCGGCCGTCTGCCGCCGCGTGCTCCGGCCGTAGAGGTCGACCAGTTCCACCTCCGTCTCGGCATCGAATCGGCACTCCAGCTGCGCCTCCCCGCGCACCGTCCAGCCGGCGTAGACCCAGTCCGGCGCGGCGCGCGCGCGCCGCGCCTCCAGCGTGTAGACGGTCAGCGAGCCGTTCGTCACCATGCGCGTCGCCGCCACCTTGTCCAGCAGCCGCGTGGCGGTGGCGACCGCCACGTAGGCGGGCTTGGGGTAGAGCAGCGGCGACCGCTGGAGCAGGCCGGAGGAGCCCCAGAGCGTGTTGCCGTAGCTGGAGCCGGCATCGTCCAGCACCGCCGGCGAGATATGGGGGAAACCGTACGCGTGGCTGATCAGGATGTCGCGTACGTAGAACTCCGCCTGCCGCCGCGCCCCCAGCAGGCGGTCGAGGCGGTAGGTGAACTCGAAGGTGGCCGTCAGGGGAATCTCGTGTCCGTACAGCCGTCCAATCTCGCGGCTGGCCCACGCCGCCATGATGTTGTTCTCCGAGATGCTCTCGGGCATGAACGACTGGCTCGGCGTCTCGATGCCGATGTAGTCGCAGGCGTTCCGGTCGAACCCGTAGCGCAGGAGATCGGCCATCAAGCGGGCCGAGCCTCCGGTGTTGCCGACCAGGATCTTCAGGTCGGGGTAGCGTTCGCGGTAGAAGGCTCCCGCGCGGTTGGCCAGCTCCGCCTTGCGCCGGCAGTCCAGTTGCGTGGCGGCGTCATGGACGGGCGTCAGGCCGGCCAGCTCGACGGGCATGGTGTTGGCATGGCTCTCGTGAAAGATCAGGACGTTGTCGCAGTGGGGGTAGCGCAGCCGCTGCGTGTCGATTTCCGCGCCCACCCGCGCGCAGGCCGCCGTGAAATCGTCGAGATCGGCGAGCTTGAAGCGCCAGCGGAGGGAGGCCTGGGTGATCTGCCAGGGTGCCATCTCGGCCTCGCTGTAGCGCGTGCTGGCCGTGCGGCGCAGGCCGGCCTTCTGGTGCAGAGGGCCGGCCAGGTCGATTTCGCTGACCGTCAGGTGCGACCCGCCGAACCACCAGACCCCGTAGGGCGACTCGTAGCCCGCCTCGCGCGTATCGTCGCCGAGGAGGGCGAAGGCGGCCTCGTGGGCGAGCACCGGCACGCCGTCCGCGGTGGCGAGCTCGATGTGGAGCCCGTAGTAGCCGGGCGTCTCCATGTCCAGCGGCAGGACGCACGACGCCGTGTCGCCCGCCGCGAGCGTGTTGGTGCAGGCCGCCGCGCGGCAAACGGCGCCCTCGACGTCGAGGATTTGCCAGGCGAGCACGAAGGAGCCGTCGCGCACCGCGCGGAGATGCGCCGTCAGTTGCGGCGTCTCGCCGTTGTGGAAGATGTTGCCGGGCTGGGCCGCCTCCAGGCGCAGCTCCGCCGGCGCGCGCCCGAGCGTGACGCCGAAGACATGCGCGGCGCTGGGCGTGCCCGCGGGCTTGTGGCGGTTGTCCCACTGCACGCCGAGCGCGCCGCGGCGGCCCAGGATCTCGAAGTCCAGATAGGGCCCGATCTTCAGTTCCGCCGCCGGATCCTGCGTCTCGCCGGCCAGCAGATCCAGCATGTCGCCGATCGGGAAGTCCACGCGCGCCAGCAGCAGCGGCAGCACGGTCTCGCCGCCAGCGGCGGGCATCCGGACTTCGCCGACGCACTGCATGTTGCCGGGCAGCGGCTCGCCGGCGCGGGGCAGATCCAGATCGGCCTCGGCAAAGGCGCTGCCGCGGCCGACCACGGAGACGCCCGCGAAGCGCGTCAGCCGCAGCGTCAGGCGTGGGTCGCGCGAGGGATCGGGATCCACGGCCAGGAGCACCCAGGCCTGGTCGTAGTACGCCTGGGGAACCGTCAGCATCTGCGACTCGGGCATGCCGTCGAAGGTCGTGCGCGAGAGGTACTCGTCGCATTCCAGCGCCCAGGAGCCCTTCATCTGGCGCACCCGCGCGATATCGCCTGCGCGGTCCGGACGCGTCACGACCATGGGAATGCCCGCCAGAGTCTGGAGGCCGTCCGGCAGCGAGGCGGCGGCGTTCGTCAGCAGCGTGCCGGGCTGCGCCGCCGCGCCGAAGTCGAGCGCCAAGTAGCGCGGATCGGTGTCGGGAAGCAGGGGCGCGGCGGCCTGCACCGTTCCGCCGTCGGGCAGCCGGAACACCAGCGCCCGCAGCGGCGCACTGGAGGCCAGGCGTCCCGCGTAGCGGCGGTCGATGTAGAGCCGGCAGCCGTCCGCGTCCGGCAGCGCCTCGAACCGCACCTCCGCGGCGTGGGCGCCGGGCAGCGCCAGCCACGCCGCCAGCCGTTCGTGCTGCTGCGCCTCGGTGTAGCGCCGCGGCCGGGGGCGGAAATAGTAGGGAACCTTCAGCTCCTTGAAGTTGAGCCGCGCGGCCGGCAGCACGAACGTCTGCGGAGCGCCGTTGGTGGTCAGCGTCAGCGATTCCGCTTCGGGCACGACCTGGATGACGCGCGTCGTGCCGTCGTCCCACTCGACCGTGATCGACATGGGATTGACCGAGCCGATGCGGAAGAGCGCCCCGAGCGCCTCTCCCGGCATGGCGCCAGCCACCCGCAGCTCGACTGTTGCGGATGCCAGGCCGGCGAGAACCAGGAGAAGACCCGCCGCGAGCCGGAATCGGGTTCTCATGCTTCTTTCTGAATTTTGGTGGAAGAGGGAGGAAGGAAGAAAGAAAGGGGCGCCGGACACCTAGCCGCGGCCACCGCGGGCGGCGGCGTCGGCCTGCAGCACGCGGTCGCGGATCCCGACGGCGTTCTCGGGACCGACGTACTCCAGAATGAAAGGGCGACCCTCGGCGTGGCGGTGGTAGAGGGCGAGGAACCGCGGCCAGTCGATGTCGCCGTCGCCCAGGGCGCGCCCGAAGACGTCGTTGACCTTGCGGTCCTTGCCGTGGAGGTAGGCGATCCTGGGCGCCAGATGCATGAACATCTCCTCCTCGGTGTTGTTGGGGATCAGGTTGGCCGGATCGAGCAGGATGCGCAGGCGGTCGGAGCCGATCTGCCCGAGGAGGTCGGCCGCGCGCTTGGCGCTGGGTACGATATCGATGATGCAGGGCTCGAGGGCGATATCGATCCCGTGGCGCTCAGCCCTCTCCGCCAGCCACCGGAGGCTCTCGCAGAGCCGTCCGAAGTCGTTGGCGCAGGTCTCGGTGTTGATTCCCCGCCGGCCGGGTATGAAGCCGCACTCGGTCGCCACGCAGGGGATGCCGTTGAGTGCGGCGATCTGCATCAGGCGATCGAAAAAGTCCAGGTTGGCGGCGCGCTCAGAGGCGTCCGGCTCGATCAGGTTGGTGAACACGCCCAGGGCGCTGACCTCGATGCCGCGGCCGCGGAACGCCTCGACCAGCATGCGGCTGCGCGCGTCGGTCAGGCCGGACAGGTCGCGGCGGCCGTTGTAGCACCAGTAGTCCGCGTCGGGGTGCGCCAGGCAGAGCTCGGTGCAGCAGAACCCGTTGCGCGCCATGAAGTCGGCCGCCTGGTCGCTGGTCATCTTGGGAAAGCTGCGGGATACCACGCCGAGTTTCATGTTGCATCCATTGCTGTTTACAGTGAGATGGATTTTAGCAGTTTGCCGGGTCCGGGACAAGCTTTAGGCGACGACGCGGAATGGCGCGCGTAGTCGAGCACGCCGTCGGCCACGGCGCGGGCGAGCCGGTCGCGGAACCACCCGCTGGCCAGCAGCCGGGCCTCCACCGCGTTGGAGAGGAAGCCGACCTCGACCAGCACGGCCGGACAGCCGGCCTGCCGCAGCACCTGGTAACGCGCGCGCCGCAGGCCGCGGTCGGCCTCGCCGCAACGGCCCGGCAGACGCCGGTGGATGCTGTAGCCGAGCCGCGTGTTGCAGACATCGTTGCTGTTGCCGTTGCGCGGCCGTTGCGAGTAACTCTGGTCGCCGCCCGTCGCCGCGTAGCCGGCCAGTGGCAGCACATAGGTCTCCGGTCCGGCTGCCTGCCGGTTCTCCGCGAAGTTGGCGTGCAGGCTGACAAACGCGTCGGCCCTCCAGACTTCGGCGGTCGCGGTGCGTTCATCCAGCCCCAGGAAGCAATCGTTGGTGCGCGTGTAGCCCACGGCGAGGCCGGCGGCCTCGAGGCGGCGGCCCACACGCAGCGCCAAATCGAGCACCAGAACCTTCTCCTCGATCGCCGGCCGCGTCGAGACCGCACCGCTGTCCTCGCCGCCGTGGCCCGGATCGAGCATGACGCGCAATGGACGGCGCTCCGGCGGCGGCGGACGCAGCAGCGGCAGCAGAAGTTCATGGACGTCGCTGGCGTCGAGCGTCACCATGCTGCCGTTGCCGGCCGGCTCGGCAATGGCGTGCAGCCAGACGACGCTCCCGTTGACCTCCGAGCGACGGAGCCCGGGAAAGAGGCGCACGCGGTTGGTGCCGTCGCCGATGTCGATGCTGTCGGCGTTGACCACGCGTCCGGTCCATCCCAGGGTCGCCTGCACCGCCGCCAGCGGCAGGCGCCCGGCGGCCGCGGGGCGGAGCAGGGCCAGGACGAGCACCAGGCCGGCCAGCGGCAGGAACGGGCGGACGCCGAAAGAATGCTTTCTGTCCAATCGCATGCGGCGCTAGGGGCGGTTGCCAGAGGTGTAGGAAAAGCGCATGGGCGAATGGTGGTCCAGCGCGCGCGCGCCGGACTTGACCAGCGCGGCGACCTCGTAGATGCGGCGCAGTGTCTGCTCGCCCTGCTCCAGGCCCCACTCGTCGGAGAGGATGTGGCCGCAGGGGCCGGCCCAGCCCATGGCGCCGAACTGGCAGGTCTGGTCGCCATTGCCGACGATCAGGCAGCCGTTGCGGATGAAGGGGAGCCAGCTCGCGAGGATCGTGGTCTCGGCGCCGCCCGAGCGCCGCCCGGCGATCGCCATGATGCCCACCGGCTTGTTGGCCAGCTTGAAGTCCTGGTGGCGGAGCACGCGCGTCCGCATGATGAAGGTCGAGAAGAGGTCGGAGGGCAGCCCGAAGTAGACCGGCGTGGCGACGGCCAGCCCGTCGGCCTCGCACATTTTCCGCAGGATCTCCGCCATGTCGTCCTTCACGACGCAGGGCACGAAGGCGCCGGTGTCCTTGCGCTTGCCGCAGACGCTGCAGGCACGGCAGTGCCGGATGTCATGGTCGCGCAGGTGCAGGATCTCCATCTCGATGGAACCATCCAGCTTGGCGTTGGCCATCTCGAGCGCTTTCGCCAGCAGTTGTCCGCTGTTGCTGTCCTTCCGCGGGCTGCAGTCGAGCCCCAGGATTTTGATCTTCATCATGCTTTTCCGTATGCTCCCGAAGGCGGGCGCCGGACGACGTCCCGTTCCGGCCCAGGGCGTCCGCAAGCACCTATTCGATGCCCAGCTTGACTTCGAGGGCGCGGTCGCGCCGTGCCCCGAGCCTGACGGCGCGCCGGTAATAAGCCTCGGCGTCGCGCCGGCCCGTCTCGCCCGGATCCATCGCCAGATGCAGCCAGGCGAGGTTGAGATAAGCGTGCGGGTCGGCGGGGGCGAGCTTGATCGCCTTGTCGAGCACCAGCAGGGCGTCGAAGAAGCGTCCCGCCCCGCAGTAGGCGGCCGAGAGCGCCAGCAGCAGCGGCAGATCCTCGTTCTGTCCGCGCAGATCCTCCAAAGCGACCAGCGCCTCGTCGTGACGTCCCTGGCGCGCGCGGGCGAGGGCGATCATCAGCCGCGCGGAGCGGTTGCCGGGATCCGCGCGCAGCACGCCGACCAGGATGCGCGTGGCGTCGGCCAACTGCTCGTCCTCGAGCAGGACGCGCGCCTCGCGCAGATCGGCCGCGATCAAGGCGGGATCGGGCGGCTCGCGCTCCGGCACGGCGGCTTCGACCGCGTCGGGCGCCGTATCGCGTTCGGGCGCGGCGTCAAGTTCGGCAGCCACCTCCGTCGCGGAGCCGTTGTCCCCGGGCGTCGCCGTCGCGCCCGCGGGTGCGGCTTCCGGCTGCGGCGCGGGCGGAAGCGCCGTGTCGGCTGTCGCCCGGCGCTCGCGCCGGAATAAACGCAGGCCGCCGCCGCTGGGGGGTGGTTTGGCGGCAGCGTTCGTTCCGGGGCTGGCGGCGGAAGCGTTCTCCATGCTTTCGAGGTTGGCCAGTTGTCCGCGGCAATAGTCCACGCGGAACCGCGGCAGCCCGTCGTGCAGGTCCGGTTGCCTGGCGTGCAGCGTCTCGTAGCGTTCCAGGGCCTCGGCATAGAGCCGACGGGCGTCGCGGGTCGCGCCGGCTTCGTAGGCCGCGTCGGCCCGCGCCAGCAGCGCGTCGGCGCGCCGCAAATGGGTTTCGATCGCTTCCTTGCGACCTGGAAAGAGGCTGAACGCCTGCGCCGGCAGTACGGCCAGGAGCAGAAGCGCGAGCGCCGACCGCCGCAGACGCGTATGTTGCCGCATAGACATGGGCCAAACTCTAGCACGCCCCCGTCCAAACCGCAATTGCGTTCTGCCGCCGTTCTGGTAGGATGCGCGGCCATGAAGCATGCGCGGCTGCAGCCGGGGTCAATCGTTGAATTGCATCGGCGCTACTGGGACGGACTCGCCGACCACTACCAGCGCACCATGCGCATCGCGGTCGACGACTTCCATTACGGCCCCCAGATCCCCGGCGAGCGCGCCCTGGGCCTGCTGCCGCGCCTGAGGCCGGGCGACACGGCGCTGGAGCTGGGGTGCGGGGCGGCGCAGAACAGCCTCTGGCTCGCCCGCCAGGGCGTGGTCTGCACGGCCGTGGATCTCTCGGCCGTCCAGTTGCGCCACGCCCGCGCCCGGGCGCGCGCCGCGGGATTGCGCATCCGCTTCCTGCGCCTGCCGATCGAGCAGCTCGCGCGCCGCGTCCGCGGCACCTTCGACCTGGTACACAGCTCGCATGCCATGGAGTTCGTGGAGGCGCCGGAACGCTGCATCGTCCAGATGGCCGCCTGCCTGCGCCCGGGCGGCACGCTGATGATCTCGACAGTCCATCCGCTCTTCAACGGCCAGTGGGTCGAGCAGGTGGACGCAGACGGCGCGCCCGGCGCGATGGGCATCTTTCTGGAGAGCTACTTCGCGCCGCCGGACGACACGCGCCGCCGCGGCGGGCGCGTCGCCGTCGTCTCCCGCGCCTACCCGGTCTCGGCCTGGTTCAACTGGCTGCGGGCGGCGGGGCTCGAAGTCGTGCGCCTCGAGGAGCCGCCCGCCGTGCCCGCGGGCACGGTTCCGCCCTACACGAACCGCGCGTGGTCCGCCCACGGCGGCGAACTGCACGCCATTCCCGGCACGCTGATCCTCGTGTCCCGCAAGCCTTCAGCGTTGAGCATCATGTCTTCGCCGACGGTTCGAAGGCGAAGCGGTAGGGCAGGCGGTAGCGGTCGCGAATCGCGAGCATGACGCGCTGCAGTGCGGGCGGCACGGGACAGCCCCGCGCGAGGCGCTCCTGGCGCGCCTCCCACTCCTTCTCGCCCGCGGTGTAGATCCGCTTCCACCCCGGCATGCGGTGCGAGGCGCGCAGCTCGCGGCAGATCGTCCCGGCGATGCGCCGGAAGGTCTCCAGCCCCATGAAGAATTCGGGGTTGATCGCCATGAAGAAGTGGCCCAGCGGATAGGGAGCCGGCCGGCCATCGTCGCCGGTGCCGTTCAGCGCCTTCATCCAGGCGCCATCCTGGAGCGCCGCGCTTAGGATTTCGACGACGGTGGCGAAGCCGTAGCCCTTGTAGCCGGCGGTTTCCTCGCCGATCCCGCCCAGCGGGGCCAGCGCGGCCTTGCCGGTCGTCAGATCCTCGAGCACCTGCGCGGTGTCGGTGCGCGTCCGGCCGTCGGCGCCGATGACCCAGCCGGGGGGCAGCGCCTGGCCGGCGCGGCCCAGAACCTCGATTTTGCCGCGCTGGGTGACGCTGGTGGCGCAGTCGAGGACGAAGGGGAAGGGCTCGTCGGTCGGCAGGCCCCAGGTGAGCGGGTTGGTGCCGAGCATGTTCTCGACGCCGCCGGTCGGGGCGATCGAGGGCCGGGCGTTGGTGCCCGTGACGCCGATCAGGCCGGCGTCGGTCGCCATGGTCGCGTAGTAGCCGGCGATGCCGTAGTGCGTGGAGTTGCGCGCGGCGACCATGCCCATGCCATACTGCCGGGCCTTCTCGATGGCCAGGCGCATGGCGCGCACGCCGACGACGTGCCCCATGCCGTTGTGCCCGTCGAGCACGGCGGTGGTCAGGCGGTCGCGCACAACCTCGACGGTGGTGACGGGGTTGAGGATGCCGGCCTCGATGCGGTCTAGGTAGATGGGCTTGAGGCGCCCGATGCCGTGCGAGTCAATGCCGCGCTTGTCCGACTCGATCAGCACGTCCGCGACCAGCGCGGCATCCTCCGTCGGCACGCCCGCGGCCGCCAGCGCGTCGCGCATGAAACATTCGAGCAGGTCGCATGCGAGGCACGGCGCGGCCGGCGCCGTCTCCTTGCGGTTTCTCATCGTGTCGTTCATGTTTGTTCCAGTGTTGGCCCGTCCGCGGCCCATACGCGCGACCCGCCGAAAATGCATGATGTCAGACCAGTCCCTAAGTGTCAATGGTTCCGGTGGCGTCCCCAGGTGCTCGGTGGGTTTGTATTCACTGCTGGAAACGGTTAACGTCCGGAAATTATCGGCGGCGCGGGTGGAACCGCACCCTCCAGTGTTCAAGAATAGGCCGTTTTTTCATGAATTACCGATACCGCGCGCGGAAGAGCGGGATGAACTCGTCGAGAAAGAGGTCGAGGTATTCGGGCGCGATGGCCGAGGCGTGGGGCATGAGCAGGATGTTGGGCGCCGTGCGCAGCGGACTGTTGGCCGGGAGCGGTTCCTGCCGGAAAACATCGAGACAGGCCGCGCGGAGACGACCGCGGACGAGCGCCCGCGCCAGCGCGGACTCGTCGAGGACGTTGCCGCGCCCCACGTTGTAGACCGCGGCGCGCAGCGGAAGCCGCGCCAGACGCGCGGCATCCACGAGCCCGTCCGTCTCCGGAGTGGCCGGCAGCGCGAGTATCAGGTGATCCGCCGTCGGCAGCAGCGCGTCGAGCCGCTCCAGCCCCACGAGGCGGTCGTGGCGGTCGAAGTAGTCGGGGCGCGGCGCGGCGCGGGGATGGCGGCGCATCCCCGTGAGGCGCACGCCGAAGGGCTTCAGGCAGCGTCCAATCCATGTGCCGATGTGCCCGAAACCGAGGATCACGGCATGCGTGCCGGCCAGCGTGCGCATGACGCCGGCGAGCGCGTCGCGCGGCCAGAAGTTGCCGGCCGCCTGCGCGCGCTGGTTCGCCAACAGGCCGCGGTTGACGGCCAGCACCATCGCGGCCACGGTCTCGCCCATGATGCGTCCGTGGAAGGATCCGTAGGTGATGTCGAGGCCCGGACGGGCGACCTGGAAGTAGTCGCGGCCGGCGGCCGGGGTGGCGATCCACTCGAGCCGTGGCGCCTGCGCCAGCCACTCGGGGCGGAAGACCCACGCAACCGCGG
>CAYRPP010000010.1:0-2432 GCA_964426115.1 uncultured Lentisphaerales bacterium
CCAGCTTCTCGCCGGCGCCCTTGGCGCCGCCCTCGGTCGTGTGCAGGATGATGAAGCGCGTCGCCTGGCGCACCGGGCGCTCGCGGTTCTTGGGGCTGTAGTAGGTGTCCAGCAGGGAGATCGCCGCCGCCGCCGGCATTGCCAGCAGCAGCAGGGCGGCGCCGGCCATGCGGCGCAAGGTCGTCGCGGCGCGCCGTCGTAGGCCGTGCCGGCCACCGCCGGGCACCGCAGGACGGATATGGTGGCCGGACATCACGCTACCGCTGTTCCCAGGGCGGACGGCCGGTGATCAGGTTATCTGCGGTCATCGCGGCCGGCTGCTTAAGCTGCATCAGCGCGAGCACCGTGGGCGCGATGTCCGACAGTTTGCCCGCCGGACGCATCCGCACGCCGGGGCTGTCGCGCGCCACGTAGATGCACTCCACGTCGTTGAGCGTGTGGCTGGTCTTGACGTTGCCCGTCTGGTAGTCGACCATCTGCTCCGAGTTGCCATGGTCGGCTGTGATCAGGATGTGGGCGTCGAGATCAAGCAGGCGCTCGACGACGCGCCCGACGCAGCGGTCGACGACCTCGACGGCCTGGCGCGCGGCATCGAGGATGCCGGTGTGCCCCACCATGTCGCCGTTGGCGAAGTTGACCGCGATGAAGGCGTAGGGGTTGGCCTCCAGCCGATTGAGCAAGGCCTCGGTGACGGTCTCGGCGTCCATCTCGGGATGGCTCCCGAAGGTCGCGGGGTCGAAGCGGCTCGGGATGTCCACCTGGTCCTCGCCGGGGTAGGGGGCGGTGGACTTGCCGTTGAAGAAGCTCGTCACGTGCCGGAACTTCTGGGTCTCGGCGATGCGCAGCTGGCGCAGGCCCGCGTCGGCGATGACCTCGCCGAGCAGGTGGTCCATGCCGCCGCCGGCATCCATGGCCCCGAGCAGGTAGTCCTGGAACTCGTCCCAGTAGCGGGTAAAGCCGAGGTAGGTGATCCGCGGGCGGCGCGTGCGCTGTCCGGGGTAGTCGTCGCAGACGAAGGCCTGGGTGAGCTGGATGGCGCGGTCCTGGCGGTAGTTGGTGTGCATGACGCAATCGCCGTCGCGGATGCCGTCGTAGCCGCCGATCACGTGGCAGGGGATGTACTCGTCGGCCATCTCGGCGCCGTCCGGCGTGCGGTCGGCCGCGTAGGAGGCTTTGACGGCGCTCTCGGCGTCGTCGGCGGGCCGGCCCCGGGCCTCGACGAGGCAGGCGTAGGCGGCGTCGGTCAGGGTATATTGGCGCGAGCGGTCCATGGCGTAGTAGCGGCCCATAACGGTGCCGATGCGGCAGCCGCCGACTTCGCGCATCTCGAGTTCCAAGCGTCCCAGGTACTCGAGCGTGCTGCGGGGCGGGGTGTCGCGGCCGTCGAGGAACGGGTGGATGACGATCTCGCCCGCCGGGTTTTCGCTCCGGGCACGGCGCATAATCTTGAAGAGGTGCTCCTGGTGGGCGTGGACACCCTCGTCCTGCAGCAGGCCGAGCAGGTGGAGGCGTCCTCCGGCGTGCTTCCAGTTGGCGACCAGCGCCCGCCAGCGGGCCGCCTGGAACAGCTCGCCGCTGCTGAGGCCGTCGTCGATGCGCTTGAGTTCCTGGATGACCACGCGGCCGGCGCCCATGTTCAGATGGCCGACCTCGCTCGATCCCTGGTAGCCTTCCGGCAGGCCGACGGCCTCGCCGCTGCAGGCGAGGCGCGACCATGGGTAGCGGGCCAGGTAGCGGTCGATGTTGGGAGTCCGGGCCTGGAAAACGGCATTGCCTTCCGCGCGCGGGTTGATGCCCCAACCGTCGCGGATGATCAGGGCCACGGGTCTTCGCTTCTTCGTCATGCGTGCTTTCCCTCTGGACGGCCGCGGGCCGTACGCGTTAAAGTAACATTTAATCATACCGGAATTCGGCCGGCATGTTGAGCGAAAAGGGTGGCGGGATGAGTTTTTCGGGACTGCGGCTCGACTGGGACGCCATGCGCGAAGAGCGCGCGCGGCTGCGTGCGGCGGGGCGCCGGGTGGTCTTCACCAACGGCTGCTTCGACATCCTGCACCTCGGTCATGTGCAGTACCTGGCTTTTGCGCGCAGCCAGGGCGACGCGCTGGTGGTCGGGCTCAACAGCGACGCCTCGGTGCGGCGCAACAAGGGCCCGCGCCGGCCGATCGTGCCGGAGGACGAGCGTGCGGCGCTGCTGCTGGCGCTGCGCTGCGTGGACTACGTCGTGCTCTTCGACGAGGAGACGCCGCTGCGGCTTGTCGAGCATCTGGTTCCCGACGTGCTTGTCAAGGGACGCGACTGGGCGCACTACGTTGCCGGGCGCGAGGTCGTCGAGGCCGCGGGCGGTTGCGTGGTGCTGGCCGACCTGGTGCCCGGACGATCGACAACCGGACTGGTCGAGCGCATCCTGGCGCTGCATAGCGAGGCGTGAT
>CAYRPP010000010.1:2532-16776 GCA_964426115.1 uncultured Lentisphaerales bacterium
ACGTGAGGCGTGAGGCGTGATACGTGAGGCGTGAGGCGTGATACGTGAGGCGTGAGGCGTGATACGTGAGGCGTGACGGGATCAAGGGGTCAAGAAGACAAGAAAGCTCGCTACAAGGTAAAATGCGGGTGCTTCCCAAGGGTTACCCAGGTGCAAGGCCATCGGCGCCCCATATGCCCTTCGAGCACTTTCCGTGGCTTCTGACCGAATACAGCGAATGCCGCCGTTTGAATTCCGCCGGAAAACGTGTAAACTGGTGACATGATGACAAATCGTCTGCGGATGCGGGACACGGCACGCGGGGCGCGTCGGCGTAGCACCGGGGCCGGGTGCGTGCTCCTCCTATGTGTGCTGTGCGCCGCTTCGCGGGCCGGCTCGTTCGTGCTGATCGACGAAACCGGGCTGGGTCATGGTCCCTATGCCCTGGCGCGGGGCGGTACCGTCCTCGGCGGCGCCTTCACGGTCGAGGCCCGCGGGGATTCGGGGACGTTCCGTGCCACGGTGGACGGTCGCAACTGGGGCACCTTCTTCCTTACCAACCAGGCCGCGCTCACCCTCGGCGGGCAGGCCTACGAGGTTCTGTTGACCACACCAGACTTCCATGACGCGCTTGCGGCGGGCGCCGACACGCGCCACATGGAGCAGGTTCTGGCGGAGGCCGTTACAAACGACGAGGCCCGTGCCGGCATCGAAATCATAGCTGCCGCCAAGGCCGCGCATGCGCGCTTCCGCAACACGCGCGCGGTGGAGGCGGCGCTCGGCAGCCTGGGGCAACGTGCCGCTGAAGAGGAGGCCATGAAGGCCGCCGGCAAAGTCAAGGTCGAGGGACGGTGGATGGAGTCAGGGGCGGCGGCGAAGCGGCTCCAGGAACTGGAGGCCGCGCGCATGCAGGCCCAGGGATTCGTCATGGAGGATGGCACGTGGATGTCGCCCGAGGCGGCCCGCGAGCATCGCCTGGAGAAGGCCAGGGAAGCGGCCCGCAAGGCGGCCGAGGAGCGGCGCCAGTTCGAGCAGAACAAGTGCCGCCGCTGCAACGGCACCGGCTGTATCTACTTCGAGATCCGTCCCTCCCAGGCCGCTGCCGGCGCGCGGGGCGGCACCCGGCCGCCAGACTTGCGGATCGAGAAGCCGGGGCTGCCGCCCAAGGATTCGAAGTACGCAATCGAGCGCGATGCATGTCCCGCCTGCGATGGCACCGGCCGGCGCAAGTAGCGAGGAGCACATCCATGGCTGAAGTAACCTATGCCTGCACGGCCTGCAGGAAGACGCTCACGGTCGACGACGGCCTGGTCGGCCAGGACGTCGCCTGCCCCGCCTGCGCGCATGTCATGACCGTTCCCCGCGTGCGCGCCCCGCTGGCCGTCAAGGGACGAGACGGCGCGAGGAGTGGCACGCCGCCGCAAGCACAGGCGGCGCACGAGAACCTCTCGGGCCTTTCCGAGGTCGATGCCTTTGGCAGCGAGCGCGAGCAACTTGTAGTCCGCCGCCGCCGCTGGCAACTGGCATGGCAGATACTGGCCGCCGCCGGCATGCTGGCGACCATCGTGGTGGTCGTCTTTGCCGGTTACCGCTTCTTCGATGCCCGCGAGTCGCGCAAGCGCCGGGCGGCCGAGGCCTTCATGCGCCAGGAACAGAGCCAGGAGCTGCGGCGTCGGCAGCGGATCGAAGCCCGGCAGTTAAACGCCGCCGCCCGTCAGCAGCATGCGGGCTGGAGCCTTTCGGACGATGCGTGCTACCGTCTCTGGCGCGCGCTTAACACACGCTGTTCCGTCCGTCATGATGCGCAGGCGCGGTTCTACTTCTGGGTGTCCTGCGACGCCGGGACGCACGGACTCTTCTCGGAGGTCTTCGGCGGGCTCAAGTCGCCCGCCGACATCGAGGCGGCCTGCCAGCGCCTGGCGGGCTTCTCCCTGGGACTGCAGGGCGATCCGGCCAAACTGCCGCCGCTGGCGGAGTTCCGCGCGCTCGCGCGGCTCTCGCTGGATGCGGCGGAGTGACCGGGAAGCCTCAGGCGCAGAAGCCTGCCGTCGCCCGCTGGGCCAGCGCCGCATCGGCCAGCACCAGGGCCGCCATGGCCTCGACGACCGGCACCGCCCGCGGCACGACGCAGGGATCGTGGCGCCCCCTGGTCTCCAGCCGGACCGTCTGGCCGTTGTAACCCGCCGTCTCCTGCGGTCTGCCGATCGAAGGCGTGGGCTTGAAGGCCACGCGGAAGAGGATCGGCGCGCCGTTCGAGACGCCCCCCTGGATGCCGCCGCTGCGGTTGGTGACGGTTCCCAGCCGCCCGTCGGGCAGCCGGCAAAAGGCGTCGTTGTGCGCCGAGCCGCGCATCCGGGCGCCTGCGAAGCCCGAGCCGACCTCGAAGCCCTTGGCAGCGGGAATCGAGAGCATGGCATGCGCCAACAGCGCGTGCAGCTTGTCGAAGACCGGCTCGCCCCAGCCGGCCGGCACGCCGCGGCAGACGCAGGCCACGACGCCCCCCACGGAATCGTCCGCCGCCTTGGCCGCCAGCACCTCCGCCTCCATCCGCGCCGCGGCCTCCGCGTCCGGACAGCGGACCGCGGAGCGGTCGACCTCCGCGCGCGTCAGCTTCAGCGGATCGGCCTCCGGCGCATCGACTGTGCCGACGGCCTGCACATAGGCGACGATCTCGACGCCGCACCCGGCGAGCAGCTTCTCGGCGATGGCGCCGGCCGCCACGCGGCCGACCGTCTCGCGGGCGCTCGCCCGTCCGCCGCCGCTGGCGGCCTGCAGGCCGAACTTCATCCGCAGCGCGTAGTCGGCGTGCGACGGGCGCGGCGCCGCGGCCAGCGCCGCGTAGTCGCCCGGTCGGGTGTCGGCGTTGGCGACCGACAGCGCGATCGGCGAGCCGAGCGTAAGCCCGCCCTCCACGCCGGCGAGCAGGGTGACGCGGTCGGCCTCCTGGCGCGGCGTCGTCAGGCGGCTCTGCCCGGGGCGGCGCCGGTCGAGCTGGCGCTGGATGTCGGCCGCCTCCAGCGGCAGACCCGCCGGGCAACCGTCGACGACCGCCCCGACCGCTGCGCCGTGCGACTCGCCGAACGTCGTGACCCTGAAGAGATGGCCAAAGGTGTTGGACATGGCCACATTGTCGCTGTTTTCCGGGTGGTTGACAAGGTGCCTGACATGCTAGACTCCACCCATGTCCACCGTCCATGCTATCCGCTTTCAGAAATTGAATCCGCAGGCCAGCGTGCCCGTGCAGGCGCATCCCGGCGACGCCGGCATGGATCTGCAGGCCTGCGAGCACGTCGTTCTGGCGCCCGGCGCGCGCGGCCTGGTGCGCACAGGACTGGCGGTCGAGATTCCCGCGGGACTCGAGGGGCAGGTGCGCCCGCGCAGCGGGCTGGCGTTGCGGCACGGGGTCACGGTGCTCAACGCTCCGGGCACGATCGACGCCGGCTACCGCGGCGAGGTCGGCGTCATACTCGTGAACCTCGGCGAGGAGCCCTTCGTCGTCGAGCCGGGCATGCGCATCGCGCAACTGGTCTTCGCGGCGGTGGCGCGCGTTGCGGTCACGGTCACGGAGTCGCTGACGGCGTCCGAACGCGGTGCCGGCGGCTTCGGTTCGACGGGACTGTAGGCGCGTAAATGCGGTCGCGCCGCCGCCGGTTCAGCCGGCGAGTTCCTGCAGCACGCGGATGTCGCGAATGAACTTGACCTCCAGTTCGCGGAGCAGCGACTGTGGCGTGAGGCTCTCGCCCCACAGCGCGGCGAACGCCGACATCTGCCTGCGGTTCTCCTCGGCGAGCGGGCCGAGGGCGCGGACGGCCTCGCCGCCATGCAGGGCGAGGCACTGCCGCGCGCGCAGCCCGGACAGATGCAGGCCGCAGATCCAGTGGCGCAGCTCGTCGCGCACGCCCTCGCTGCGCGCCAGCCGCGTCTCGAACACGGCGGCCAGACGCTCCGCCGTCGCCGCGCGCCGCCCGATCAACTCCAGCCGCCGGTCTGCGTCGGGCGCCGCGAAGAGCGTGGCGAGGTGCCCGAGCCAATCTCCGTAGAAGGGCCGCTGGAAGCGCATCTGCTGCTCGTTGACGACATCGATGCCGCCGATGGCCTGCTGGACCAGGTCGAGATCCTCGAGCATCGCCGGGTCGAGCCCGCCGAGCGACGCGCCCGTCTCGGCCAGCGCAGCCGCGCCGGCGTCGGGGCGCCGGGAGCGCAGGGCGGGCCAGGTGGTTTCGGGGTGGCTCAGGCGCACTGCCCAGCTCGTCACCAGGTGGTCGGTCCCCAGTTCCCCGGCGGCCTCCTCAGTCGCGCCCACGTTGAGCACGCTCTGCCGCGTCCGCGGCAGGCAGTAGCTGTCGCCGCCCGAGCGCACGCCGCTGGCGACGACGACCGGATAGCCCTTGGACTTAAGGAAGTGCGCGCCGTAGAAGGCGTTGGCGCGTCCCTGCGCGTCAGTCAGGAAGGGACGCAGGGGCGCCAGCATTTCGGGTAGCCCCGCGAGCTGCTGCTCAAGCGTCTGATCCGCCGCGGGGCGGCAGCCCCAGACGTGATGCAGCCGATCGCTGCGCACGGCAGTGCGGTTGTAGAGCCAGTCGACGAAGCGGATCTCCGTCGGCAGCCCGTCGAGGGCCGCGGGGTGGGCGAGTACCATGTCGGCCCAGAACTCGGATTGCATGCCCAGGCGTGCGGCCGACTTGTGCATGTCGAGCATGAAGCCGGACAGCAGCCCGGTCAACGGACGCCCGCGGCAGTGCGGGCAGATTCCGACATGCGGGCATTCGTCGCCGCCCAGGTGGATGCGGGACGGATGGTCGAAGACCTCGTACACGTCGCGGACGAGGTCGGCGATGAACGCGCGTGCCGCGGGCCTGGTGGGGCAGAGCATGTAGTTGTTGCCGGGCGACTCCGCGAGCCGGCGCAGCGGGGTGTCGGGCACGAGCACGTGCTCCATGTGGCCCAGCGTCTGGATGAGCGGATAGACGAGCAGACCGAGCGCGCGCCCGTGGCGCACCAGGTCGCGCCACTGGTCGGCGGACAGCGCGTCCGGCGCGGCGAACTCGGGGTGCGAGGGGAAGATCAGCTTGTTGTCGATCTCGACGCAGACGCCGCCGTAGCCCGCTTCGCGGAGCCGCTCGAACCAGCTTTTCAGCCAGGAGATTTGGAACATGGCGACCTTCAGGTCGAGATGGTAGATGCGCAGGGTGTTCTTCATGGCGGCAGAACGGTCTCCGTTGTGCGTTCGTGGGCAGTTTGGCGTCGTTGACAGGGACGAGATCACAGGGCTCGCGACTGCTCGTCCACCTTCCAGGGAAGGAAGCAGATCTTGATCGCCTGCTGTTTTTCGAGCAGCGCGACGCCGTCCGCATATCGTTCGAGGGGCAGGCGGTGGGTGGTCAGCGGAGCGAGGTCGAGCTGGCCGTTGCGGATGAGATCCACGGCGTATTCGGCGGATTCACGGAAATGCCCCTTGTACCCGCAGAGGCGCAGATGGTTGTGGCGCGGCCGGTAAACATAATCCTCGCGCTGCACACCGAACAGGGCGACGACGTCATCCGTCCGGTCCATCAGGAACTCGACGCTGGCCTTGGCCCCCACGCAGTCGACGGACGATTCCATGCGGAGCCCGTCCGGCAGGCGTGAACCGTCGCGCGGATCATGGCACGCCGTCGCTCCGAGACGGCATGCGAGCGAGCGCCGGCTGGGGTTCAGATCGAAGCCGACGACCTCGCGAGCGCCTTCGGCCTTCGCCATCTGAACGGCTACCAGTCCCGCCGGTCCGAGACCGGTGACGCCGAAACAGCGCCCGCGCACCGCGTCCATCGCCTTCAGCATCCGGAACACGGTGCCCACGCACATCGCCAGCTCGACCGGCGCCAGCGCCGTGTCGGACAGGCCGTCCGGAACCCGGATGAGATTTTCCGCGCGGTGCACCACGTGCTGCGCATAGCACCCCGGAACCTGATGCCCCGCATCGCGCCAGGCGCTCACGCGATCTCCGGGCGAGAGATCCGCGACTCCCGGCCCAACCGCTTCGACCACCCCGGTGGCCTCATGCCCCGGCTGTCCGGGCGTATAGGGAAAACTCAGGCGTTGGCCCACGAACATCGGTTCATTGCGCCAGAGATGCAGGTCCCACTGGGGACATGTGGTGACGGCGTTCACGCGCATGAGCACTTCACCGGCGCCGGGCCGGGGCGTCGCCACGTCGCGAATCACGATCTCCTTCGGCGCCATTATCTGTAGAATTTTCATCGGCTCGGAACTCCTACCCAACGCGTCAGCGCATCTGCATCCTGATGCGCCCGAACAGATCCCGCACCCGTCCCATCCGGGCGGCGTCCAAGTAGGGCGGCTCCAGTGCCTGCAGATTCTCCCGTACCCGTTCCGGGGATCGCGCCCCGACACAGCACGTGCCGATGTCTTGCGCAAGGACATACCGCAGGGCCGCCTCCGGGATGCTGTACGGCTGCAGGAAATCGAAGAGGCGGGAGTCCGTGTACGGGAACTCCGCGGGGAGGTTGCCCGCCGCGATGTGGCGCCGCACACACTCCAGCGCGGCCGGCACGGAGACCAGGCCCGACTGCTTCGACGCCTGGTTCAGTGGCATCATCACGACGGTGCCCACGTCATGTTTCCGGCAGAGCGGCAGCACGGCCTCCGCGGCCGTCTGGAGCAGCATGTTGATCGTGAGCATGACGATGTCGAACGCCCCGGTAGGCACGGCGCGCCGCAAAATCTCGTGCGTGCCGTCGCCTTCGGACAGCTCGCTGATGCCGAGGAACCGCACCTTGCCCTGGTCGCGGAGGCGCACCATGGCGTCCCAGCAGCCGTCGGACATGAATCGGTCGAACGAGGACAGCGTCCGGATGCCGTGTCCGAGCAGGATATCCACGTGCCCGCGACGCAGGCGCCGGAGGCTGCCCTCCACGGAGGCCACCAGTGCTGCGGGTGACCCGGTATATGCCGCTTCCGGCGCCCACCCGTCATACGGCCGGTACTTGGTTTCGATTATGACGTCGCCGCACCCGCGCAGCGCCTCGCCGAGCGCCTCCTCGCTCGCGCCGTCCTCATAGCCTGCGGCGGTGTCCACAAAATTTACTCCGGCGTCGACCGCGGCCTTCACGGTGGCGATGAACTGCCGCCGGTTCTCGGTGGCGCCGCGGGCCGCGCCGTAGGCGAGCTCCGACACCCGGAGATTCGTGCGCCCCAGTCTCCGGTAAAGCATGGCCGGTTGTTTAACGGATCCCGCGGGGAGAGACGCTCCGGGACTGGTGGTGGAAGCCGCCGTTTCTGTATGCATAAAATGTTGGTGAAACCAGGTTATAGACCGAGTGCGGCGAGGATGGTACCGGCCATCAACTTGTTGCCGATCACGGACATGTGCGTGCCGTCGATAGTGAGTTCGCGGACGGCTTTGTCCTGCTTGCCGTCAATGTATTGGTTGAAGGCGGCGTTCTGGTCGACGAGCGGCAGGGAACGCGCCGCTGCGATTTCACGGAGAAACGCATTGTAGGGAACGAGGTTGGTGTTGGCCTTGTGTTCCGGTTCCTCGACGACTGGCGTCGCGGTCATCACTATGACCTTGATGCCGTTCGCCCTGGCGCGGTCAAGAATTTCGGTTATGTTCTTCTTGAAGACCTCAAGCGGGATGCCGGGGTTTTTGCGCTCATCCTCGTACCCGTTGGGTGCGTCGTTGACGCCGCAGGAAAGAAACATCCAGTCGGGTTTCCTGGAGAGGATGTCGTTGTCGAGACGCTTCAGCATCTGGACTGACATGTTGCCGGCCACGCCGGCGTAAATTCCCTCGACATTCGCCCCTTTGGCACGGATCGCATCCAGAACCAGGTTGACGTATCCCGTTGGATTCACGCTGCCGTCTCTATTCGTCGCACCCCATTCCGTGATCGAATCGCCTAGAAACGCGATCTTGTCGCCGCTCTTGAATCCCACAGAGCCAACTCGAATCGTTGCGCAGCCGCACAGCGCCGCCGCAGCCGCCATTGAAATTGCCATGTTGCCGCTCATCGATAATCCTGTCTTCTCCGCATCAACCATCCCCAACCGCGCCGGAACAACACGATAAGTATTCATCAAAATGCCACAGCCGCCTCCCAAAGTCAACCGCAAATGAAACCTGAATCTGAATCTGATCAGCGGACGAAGATCATGAATCCGGAAGAACCGACGCCAAGCGGACCGACCGAGAAGTACCGCGGGCTGCGTGGCACGCCGAAAGCGTCGGGAATCGTCGGCGAGTCGAGTTCAATCCATCGCCCATCCCCCACCTCACCCTAGAACCCCAATCCCAGCTCAAATCCGAATATGCCCAGGCGGTCCCAGCCGCCTGCGGAGGAGCGGTCGGACTGCACACTGACGTAGAGGCCGTTCTTGATGTTCTTGGCGAACTCGGCCGACACGCCGCCCGTCAGGCGGTAGCGGTTGAACATGTCGCCGCCGGAGAGACCGGGCTTGTCCTCGATGAATCCCTCGGCGTGGGCGTAGGGGTTGATCTTGAACGCAGTCAGCTTCCATGGCGACTTGACGCGCAGGCGGTTGCGGTAGCGCAGGTAGTCATCGCCGCCGTCGTCCTTCATGCGCCACTCGAACCGGTTGCGGTCGTCGATGCCCCATGAGTCAAGTTTGGTCTTGAACGTCACATCCAGCGTGGGACGCTGCTCGTTCTGCCAGTAGTGGTCGCCGTCGCCGACTTCCGAGTAGCTGACCGAGCCGTCATCCTTCTGCTTGGACGTGAAGACCGGCTTGTTCTTGCGCTCCTGGACCACGCGATGGCCGAGGCAGATGTTCAGCCAGTCGCTCACATCGTATTTCAGCATGAAGAGCGACTCCTCGTCGAAGAACTCGCTGGCATCGTCCTGGTAGCGCAGCTCCTCCTCGACGCTGGCCGAGAATCCGTGCGGCAGCTTGCCCTCGGCAAAGAACTTCAGCCACAGTTGCGAATCGCCGCCCCGCGCGCTCGGCAGGGCCGTTGCCAGTGTCAGGCCGGCCATCGCCAGCGTCTTCATCCAATGCTTCTTCATCGACTGTTTCTCCTCGGATGCAAGGCAGGCGTGCATCCGACGACCGTCGCCGGATATGCTGCCTGCCTTCTGCATGCGGCAAGTAAACAGCCCGCGGATGAGAAAAAAGTGAGGTCGGCGTGTTTTCTTTGCATGATGGGACTGCGCTTCTAACATAAAACTCACACGCCGTCCACACTCCCCTAACTTGGAAAGCATTTAATGGCACCGCAAACAACAAGGGAAACAACAGCGCCTCACGGCGCGAAAGGAAGATCACATGCATCTGAACTCGACACACATCCTCGCGGGCACGCTCGCGGCCCTGCTGACGGCGGCCCCGGTCACTGCGGAGGAGAAGCTGGTCCTGGATGGCTCGACCACCGTCGGCCCCATCGCCAAGGCCTTCGCCGAGTATTACATGACCCGGAACAAGGGCGTCAACGTGACGGTCAGCGAGTCGGGGAGCGGAAATGGCGCAAAGTCGCTGCTGAACGGCACATGCGACATCGCCTGCCTGTCGCGCGCGATGAAGGCGAGTGAACTGGCCGCGGCGGAGGAGCAGCAGGTTAAGCCCGTGCAGCACGTGGTGGCCCACGACGGACTGCCTGTGATCGTGCATCCCTCCAATCCGGTCAAGGGGCTGACCCGGCAGCAGGTCGAGGCGGTATATACCGGCGCCATTGCGAACTGGAAGGAGGTCGGCGGTCTAGATCTGGCGATTGTCGTCGTCAGCCGCGACACGAACAGCGGCACGTACGAATCCTTCAAGGAACTCGTGCTGGGCAAGGACACGAAGATCAAGGCGGGCGCGGAGTACACCGGCAGCAACGGCGGCATCCGCCAGCGTGTCCAGACGACGCGGGGGGCCATCGGTTTCGCCGGGCTTGGCTTTGTCGACCAGACGGTGAAGGCGCTGGCGATCGATGGCGTCGTTCCCAGCGCCGAAACGGTCATGGACGGCACATATCCGCTCTCGCGCAAGCTCTTCATGTATACCAACGGCCAGCCGGACGCGGCGTCGCACGCGGGGCGCTTCCTGGGGCTGGCGCGCACGCCCGAGGGCCGGGAGATCGTCGAGGAGATCGGTTTCGTCCCCGTCGCCGAGTGATCCGGATGACCGACGCTATCATCCTTTCCAGGCAGAAGCAGGCGCGCCGCCGACTCGGCGGCGCGTTTGCCCGTATTATGCTGTTCGCCATCACGGCGGTGGCCGCCGTGGCGCTGCTGGCGATCATCGGCTTCATCGGCTACCAGGCACTGCCGTTTTTCGCTTCCGGCCACGCGGGTGAGTTCTTCACCGGACGTCACTGGTACCCCAGCGACGATCCGCCTCAGTTCGGCGCCCTGCCTCTCTTCGCCGGCAGCGGCCTGATCACTCTCGCCGCGCTGCTGCTGGCCGTGCCCGTCGGACTGGCCGCGGCCGTCTGTCTGAGCGACATCCTGCCGTTCCGCTGGAGCCAGGCGCTCAAGCCTACCGTGGAGATGCTCGCGGCGATACCATCCGTCGCCTACGGATTCTTCGCCCTGGTCATTGTGGCGCCGCTGCTCCAGAACCACGGCGCGCTCGTGCTGCGTGTGCTCTGGTGGCTCTTAGGCGCCCCCGGCCTGCTGATGATCACCCTCGTGCTGGGCGAACTCGCCACGGCACTTGCCAGTCACGAGAGCCGCCAGACGGTTGTGCGGGTGGCCGCCACGCTCCTGCTGCTCGCGCCGATGTTTCTGTTGCTGCGTGGCGTCGACCACGCCCTCTCCGCAGTTGTCATCTCCAGCGGCGCCAACGCGCTGAACGCAGCGCTGATCCTGGCGGTGATGATGCTGCCAACGATCGTCAGCGTCTCGCAGGACTCCCTGCAGGCGGCCGGCGGCGACCTCCGCGGCGCCAGCTACGCCCTTGGTGCGACGCGGGCCGAGACGCTCGTCAAAATCGTCATTCCCGCCGCGGGCAGCGGCATTCTCTCGGCCATTCTGCTGGGGTGCATGCGCGCCATCGGCGAGACAATGGTGGTCTGGATGGCCTCCGGCAATGCCGCCCAGATACCCGCTCCCTGGTACAACCTGCTGCTGCCGGTGCGCACGCTGACGGCCACGATCGCCGGCGACATGGGCGAGGCCGACCAGATGACCGGTTCCGCCCGCTACCACGTGCTCTTTGCCCTGGGGCTCTGTCTGCTGCTCTTCAGCCTGGCCTGCAGCTGGCTCGCCGAACACGCCGTTGCGCGGCAGCGCCGGCGGCTGAGGGGGGAATGACGGCATGCGCCTGGCCACACGACGGATTCTCGACCGTGCCTTCACCGCCTCCGGCGTGCTGGCGCTCGCGATGCTGGTCGCGGTCCTGCTGCTTCTGCTAGGCCCGATCCTGTTCCGGGGGGTGGGAGCCGTCTGCTTCCGCGGCACCGTCGAGCACCGGCGCGTCCTGATGGAGCAGTTCAATCGCGGTTCGGCCCCGTCGCTGGCACGGGATCTCGCGGCCGCAGAGGCCGCCCGGCGCCCCGTTTTCGAGGCCCTCGCGGCCTTCGAACGCGAGCAGCAGACCCGGCCTCCCGCCGAGCGACGCGCCCTGGCCTCCGAGTACCGCGAAATTCGGGCGGCCGTACACGACCTGATCGGCCCCGATCCGGCGGACGAGCCGCCCGCGCTCATGCGCCGACGCTACGGACAGACCCGATGGGACCGCGCGCTGGAGAAGCGCCACGCGATCCTCTACCGGCGCGCCTGGGACTACCGCGGCGGAACTGGGCGGGCCGTCGACGCCCCCCGCGAACCACGCTTCCGCGGCACCGCGCTGGCGCCCCTCTTCCCGATCATCCGCGAGCAGACCGCGTCCCTGCTGCTGCCGCGCTTCACCTGCTACATCGGATTTTTCCGCGATCCCCCGCGGGACGCGCACTTCTTCGGGGGCATAGGTCCTGAAATCCGAGGCACGCTGCTGCTGACCCTGGGCGCCATGCTGATCGCCCTGCCGCTGGGACTGGTCGCGGCGATCTACTTTCAGGAGTTCGCCTCCGAGGGCCGCGGGATGGCCTGGCTGCGGGCTTGCGTCAACACGCTGGCCGGCGTGCCTAGCATCGTCTTCGGCCTCTTCGGCCTGGCCTTCTTCATCAACACCGTCGGGGTCTCCACCGGCAAGAGCCTCCTGGCCGGCGCGCTGACGCTGGCACTGCTGGTCCTGCCGACGCTGATCCGGGCGGCGGAGGAGGCAATCCGCGCCGTGCCGCGGAGCTACCGCGAGGCGGCCTACGCGCTGGGCTCCGGCAAGTGGCACACGATCGTCAGCGTGATCCTGCCGGCGGCCCTGCCCGGCATCCTGACCGGCATCGTGATCAGCATGGGCCGCGCAGCGGGCGAGACGGCGCCGATCATCTTCACGGCGGCGGTCAGCGTCGGACGCGCTCCCACCCTGCGATCATTCTTCTCCCAGCCGGCTCCGGCCCTCTCCTGGAACATCTACAACCTCAGCACCGAGCACGAGGCGATCGACGAGATCCGCCATGTGCAGTACGGCATGGTAGCCACGCTGGTCGTCCTGGTGCTCCTGCTGAACATGGCGGCGATCGTCCTGCGCGCACGCGTCGTCCGTAAATTGAAGGGATAGCGACCTAATGCAGCCAAACGCCACCGAAATGACCGAAACCGCAGCCATCAGGGCCAGGGACTTCTCCGTCCACTACGGCCCCCGGGCAGCGGTTCGGCATGTCACGCTCGACCTGCTGCCGCGCCAGGTAACCGCCATCATCGGCCCGAGCGGCTGCGGCAAGAGCACCTTCCTGCGCGCGATCAACCGCATGAACGACCTGATCCCCGGATGCACCGCGACGGGGGAACTGCTCTTCCACGGACAGAACATCAACGACCGCGCGATCGATGTCGCCCAGCTCCGCCGCCAGGTCGGCATGGTCTTCCAGAAACCCAACCCGTTTCCCAAGTCGATCTTCGACAACGTCGCGTATGGCCCGCGGCTTCATGGCCACCACACACGCGCACAGCTCGCGGAGCTGGTCGAGGAGAGCCTGCGCGGCGCGGCGCTGTGGGACGAGGTCAAGGAACGTCTGGAGACCAACGCCCTCGCGCTATCCGGCGGACAGCAGCAGCGCCTCTGCCTCGCGCGCGCGCTGGCCGTGAAACCGGAAATCCTGCTGATGGACGAGCCCACCTCGGCGCTCGACCCCAAGGCTTCGGCACGCATCGAGGAGTTGATCTCCGAACTACGCGCACGCTACACGATCGCTATCGTAACGCACAACATGCAGCAGGCGGCTCGGGTCTCCGACACGGCTGCCTTCTTTTATGAGGGAGATCTGGTAGAATACGGGCAGACCAGGACCCTGTTCACGCGTCCGCGAGAGCAGCGGACCGAGGCCTACATCACCGGGCGGTTCGGGTGAGACGGTCGAAAGCGGGTACTTCATGAGCATGATACTGGTGCATGAGATCACCACCCTGCAGACTCGCGTCATGCGGCTGGCCCTGGAGGTCGAGTCGCGCCTGGAGAAGTCGCTGGAAGCACTGTCCCGACGCGACACGGAGGCCGCACGGGCCATTGCCGCGAGCGACGACGTGATCGACCGCCAGGAGGTCGAGATCGAGGAGGAGTGCCTCAAGATCCTGGCCCTGCACCAACCGGTCGCCTCCGACCTGCGCTGGGTCATCGCGGTGCTGAAGATAAACAACGACCTCGAACGCATCGGCGACATCGCCGTGAACATCGCCGAACGCGTGCCGCGCCTGGTGCCTTCGCCGCCCTCGGGCATGGAGCAGCACCTGCAGCAGATGGGCGGGCAGGCGACCGGCATGCTGCGGCGGGCCCTCGACGCCCTGGCGCGGCGCGACGCCGGCCTGGCCCGCGAGGTGCTGGCCCAGGACGCGGCGCTCGACCAGATGCACCGGCAGACCTTCGCGACCGTCGAGCAGGGTGTCGTCGCCGGCCCGGTCGAGGTCGCGGCCCTGCTGCTTTTCCTCAGCGTTTCACGTGACCTCGAGCGCGTCGGCGACCACGTGACTAATATCGCCGAGGATCTCATCTACCTCTTCGAGGGCGCGATCGTCCGCCACACGCACCACCTCAAGCCGGAGCGTCCCTGACATGGCCGGGCCCGTCATCTGGCTGACCGAGGACGACCCCGACATCCGCGAGCTGGTGCGCTACCACCTCGAGCGCGAGGGGTACACCGTCGCCTGCGAGGCCACACTGGCGGGCACGCGCGCCCGCATGGCCCGCCGGCAGCCGGATCTGCTGCTACTGGACCTGATGCTGCCGGAC
>CAYRPP010000011.1:0-16222 GCA_964426115.1 uncultured Lentisphaerales bacterium
CCAGGTCGAGCGCCTCCAGCATCCGCTCCCACTTCGCGCCGATCGAATTGACCGGTTCCAAGTTTTTCGGCGCATAACGCGCCCACAGTAGTTCAGTCATGGTTTCCGCATTCCATTTCCAGGGTGCGCGCGACACATGCTGCCATCTCCTCCAGAAACCGCGGCACGCCGAAACCCTCGGCATGCGCACGGATGGCGCGTCGATCCCAGGCGACACGCGCGGCGCGCGCGACGGCGTCCGCGAGCGACTCCTCGGTCTGCTCGCCGAAGAAGAGCCCGCTCAGGCCTTCGGCCACCGTCTCCGTCGCGCCGCCGCGGCGGAAGGCCACCACCGGCCGTCCGCAGGCCATGGCTTCGAGCGGCACGATGCCGAAGTCCTCCTCGCCCGGAAAGAGCAGCAGGCGGCAATGGCGGTAGAGCTCCCGCACCTCATCGTCGCTGCGCCATCCGAGGAACTCGACGTTGTCGCCCGCCAGGGCGCGCAGCCGCGCGGTCTCCGTGCCGGCGCCGACGATCTTAAGCTTCCAGGGCAGGTTCCGGTAGGTTCGCACCGCGAGGTCGATGCGCTTGTAGGGCACAAGGGCCGAGACGATCAGGTCGTAGCGCCCGGCCTCCGGCGCGCCGGGCGCTGGGGTGTAGCGGACGGTATCGACCGGCGGATGGACGACATCGCTCTCGCGTCCATAGAAACGGGCGATGCGCGCCTGCACATGACGGCTGATGGCCACGAAGCGGTCGACATCCGCGCTGGTCTCCCGGTCCCAGCGCCGGAGGTGCGCCAGCAGGGGCGCCGCCAGCCGGGCGCGCACCGGTCCGAGGTATTCGCGTGGAAAGAGCCAGGCATAGCGCATCGGTGTGAAGCAGTAGCAGAGATGGCGCATGCCGGGGGGCTTACGGAACGCCTTGGCGACGCAGTGGCTCGTGGTCAGCAGCAGGTCGCCGGGCGGCAGACGGAGCGCCTGCGCGGCGGAGCCCATGAAGGGCAGCAGGTAGCGGTAGTGGCGCATCACCCCGGGGACGCGCTGAAGGCGCGAGGTGATCAGCGGGTGGTTCCGGATGGCCGCACTCACCCGCGACGGATCGCCGAAGAGCACGGCAATGGGGGCGCCGGGAAACGCCTCGCAGTGGTGTTCCAGCACGCGTTCGCCGCCACGCATGCCCGTCAGCCAGTCGTGGCCCAGCACGACCCGCCGTCCCGCTGCCGCCTGTGTGAGCGGATTCACGCGGGGGCCTCCTCCATGCCGAGGACACGCCGGTAGACGTTCCGCGTCTGCCGCGCGGTCTGCTGCCAGTCGAAGTCGCGCGACCGAGTATATCCCGCCGCGATCAAACGCGCGCGCAGGGCCTCGTCGCACAACACCTCGCGCATGGCATCGGCCAGCTCCTGCGTGTCACCCACCGGCACAAGGCGCGCCGCCGCCCCGGCGATCTCCGGCTGGGCGCCGCCGTCGCTGCAGACGACCGGCACACCGCAGCGCATGGCCTCGACCAACTGCAGGCCGAAACCCTCGTAGCTGGAGGGATTGACCAGCAGGGACGCCTCCTGGTAGGCCGCCGCCAGCGCGTCGTTCTCGATGAAACCAAGGAAGGTCACGCACTCGGCGAGCCCCAGGTCGCTTGCCACACGCCGCGCCTCGGGATAGCGCGGATCTTCAGGCCCCACGATCAGCAGGTGGAGCGGCTCGCGCATCTGGCGCCGGAGCTGGCCGAAGGCGCGCACGAGGGTGACGACCTGCTTGTAGGGATCGAGCCGGCCCACGTAGAGGATCGTGCGGATGGCGCCGCGCGGCGCGCCGGCGGGCGGCGGCGCGAAGCGCGCGTCGACGCCGTTGTAGACCGCCTGCAGCTTGGCGGCCTCCGCATCCGCGAGCTTCAGGGCGCGGATGATGTCGCGGCGCGAGGTCTCGCTGACGGTCAGCACGGCATCGGAGCGCCGGACGCTCTGTCGCAGGCAGTGGCGGAAGAGCGGCAGCATGCGGCTCTTCCGCGACCGCGGCGCATGGTCGGGAAGCAGCAGCGGAATCACGTCGTGGATTGTGGTCACACAGCGCGTCGCGGCGCGCGCCTCCGCGCTGGCGGGAAAGGCCAGGAAGGGAATCATGTAGTTGAACGAGTGGAAGAGGCTGGCGTGCAACTGCCGCAGGTGGTGCGGCAGGCGGATCTGCCCCTCTATGGAGAAGATGCCGTAGGGCAGCGTCTCGGCGGTGACGTGCTCGTTGTCCGCCAGCCCGGACTGGGACAGCACGCGATCGCTCAACACGTCGTCGTCGAAGAGCAGGTGGAACTGCCAGTCGGGCTCGATGGCCGGCAGGCGGCGGATCAGTTCGATGGCGTAGACACCGATGCCGGAGGGTGCCGCGCCGATCCATCGCGCATCGAGGACGATCTTCACGCCGCGCCCTCCCCCACCGGCAGACCGAGCACCTGCCGGTAGACGCGCCAGGTCTGACGCGCCGTCTCTGGCCAGCGGAAGCGCCCTACCCGCTCCCGGCCGCGGGCGACAAGTCGCGTGCATTTTTCCGGATCGTCCAGCAGATCGGCCAGCGCAGAGCGCCAGGCCTCGGGTTCCCCATCGGCCACGATGCAGGCGGCGTCGCCTGCGACCTCGGCCACCGCGCCGGCCGGGGCGGCGACGACCGGCGTGCCGCAGGCCATGGCCTCGAGCGGCGGGAAGCCGAAGCCCTCGTAACGCGAGGCGAGCGCAAAGAGCCGCGCGCCGGCATAGAGCGCCGGCAGTTCGGCGTCCGTCACGTCATCGAGATGCCGGATCTGCCGGTTGCGCCGCGCGGCACGGAAGGCGTCCAGGATCGGTCCGCACTGCCAGCCCGGGCGGCCGGCAATGACCAGGTCGAGATCGTTGCGGTCGAGGGCGTCGAATGCCGCGGCCAGCAGGGGGAAATTCTTGCGCGGTTCGATCGTGCCGACGCTCAGCAGGTAGGGGCGTTCGAGTCCCCTCCGGCGCAGGAAGGCCTCCACGGCATCGTCAGGAGGACGTTGGAACGTCTCGTCGACGCCCGGGTAGGTCACATGTATCCGCCCCTTCGTCTCGGGATGGAGGGCGGCGATCTCGCCGGCGCCGAAGTGCGAGATGGCCAGGATCGCGTCGGCCCGCCGGAGCGTCGCGGCGATGCGCGACGCGAGATAGGCCTGGTTGCGGGCCTCGGCGCAGCCGGGTAGGCGGGCGAAGCTCATGTCGTGGACGGAGACGACGGCCTTGCCGCGCCGCAGCGGCGGGATTATGAAGTTGGTGAAGTGGTAGAGGTCGGCATCGCCGGCGAGGGCATCGAAGGGCGGCAGGCCAGCCCGCTTCCAGAGCTGCTGGACGATCGCGCCCGGCAGAAGACGCCAGGGACGGGCCTCCACCCCGGGCACATCGGGCGCCTCAGCCTTGTGCGTGAAATCCAGGTAGAAGAGGCGCAGCCTGTCCGACGGTCCGAGGCACGGCACAAGGTGACGGGCCAGCAGGCGCGTGTAGCGCCCGATGCCGGCACGCTGCGCCACCGCGGGTTGGTAGTCTAGACAGACTTGCATGATGATTAAACACTGCCCTAGCCGGTGATGCAGGCGCAGGACACAAGTGTTTTTACATTGTACCGGTTCCTTCCAAAGCTGTCATCTACCAAAGGGTATTTGAAGTCCGGTGCGCGTTGCGCTAAAGTTTCTTGGTAACGGCCGCGCGTGGCCCGGACATGGAAAGGTTCATCATGCAGCACACCCCGCCCCCCGTCCTGACCAAGGCGGTCGCCCCGATCCGCATCTGCGACATCGGCGGATGGACCGACACGTGGTTTGCTGGACACGGCGCGATCTTCAACATCGCTGTCTATCCCTATGTGGAGGTGCAGATCCGCACCACCGCCCGCGCCGTGCAACCCAAGCGCGTATCGATCTCGGTCGAGAACTACGGCCAGACCTACGCCATCGAACCGGGCGCCGCCAGCTACGACAAGCACCCGCTGATCGAGGCGGCCATAGGCATGATGGAGCTACCCGCCGAGTGCGGTCTCGAAATCAACGTCCACTCGTCAGCGCCGCCGGGCGCCTCGACCGGCACCTCGGCGGCGGTCTCGGTGGCGCTGATCGGGGCCCTGGACGCCCTCACGCGCGGGCGTCTGACGCCGCACGAGGTAGCGGCCATGGCGCATGCCATCGAGACCGAGAAACTGGGCCTGCAGTGCGGCATACAGGACCAGCTCTGCAGCGCCTACGGCGGCATCAACTACATCCAGATGCACGCCTTTCCGCATGCCAGCGTCTCGCCGCTGCTGGTTCCGAACCATATCTGGTGGGAGCTCGAACAGCGGCTGGCGGTGCTCTACATCGGCACGCCGCACAGCTCGAGCGACGTGCACCGCAAGGTCATCGCCGACCTCGGCGAGAACGCCGCGTGCGACGCGCGGCTCGAGGAAATGCGGCAGTTGGCGGCGCGCGCCAAGGACAGCCTCTACGAGGGCGACTTCGCGGCCCTCGGAGCCATCATGTCGGCCAACACCGACGTTCAGCGCCGACTGCACCCGGCGCTGGTCTGCGCGCGCTTCGAGGAGATCATCGCCCTGGCCGCCGAGTTCGGGACGCTCGGATGTAAGGTCAACGGCGCTGGGGGCGACGGCGGTTCGATCACCCTGCTTTCCGACGGCGACATGGCCAAGAAGCGGCGCATGCTCCAGACGCTCGCGGCGCGCGGTTACCAGTCGCTGCCGCTCTACCTCTCCCGCAGCGGCCTGCGCGTCTGGACCTGTCCGGTGGCGCGCTGAACAACCCCCTTGCGCGCGGCGCCGTTTCTTTGTAAAGTAACGCCCAACGTGAAGCACCCCCGGTGGCGGGGCGGCCTTGGCTGGCCGCGCTTCATGAAATGGGGGTTCAGGTTTCCGGGAAGCGAGGGGCACATGATATTCGGTATCCAGGATCCAGTCGTGGCGGGCGCCTACCTGCTCGCCTTGCTCGGCATGCTCGCATGCGTGATCTACGGACTTCTCAACTGGAACCGGGGCGACGAGCCGACCAAGCCAGAGGACGTGAGCTGGGCCCGGGAGGAGAAGGAGCAGATCGAGAAGAAGCTCTGAGCGCGACCGCCACAAAAGGAGTCCGGACATGGATATCTTCACTTTCGTCATCGTCATCGTCTACCTGCTGGCCATCGGCTATCTGGGCTACCTAGGCTACCGGCAGACCAAGACCGCGGCCGACTACCTCGTGGCGGGGCGCAACGCCAATCCGGTGGTTATGGCGCTCTCGTACGGCGCGACCTTCATCAGCACCTCAGCCATCGTCGGATTCGGCGGCGCGGCGGCCAGCTTCGGCATGGGCCTTCTCTGGCTGACCGTTCTCAACATCTGGATGGGCGTCTTCGTGGCTTTCGTGCTGCTGGGCAACCCCACGCGCCGCATGGGGCGCCACCTCGACGCGCATACTTTCCCGGAACTGCTCGGCAAACGCTATGACAGCCGCTTCCTGCAGGTCGCCAGCGCGCTGATCATCTTCTGCTTCATGCCGCTCTACGCCATGGCGGTGATCATCGGCGGCGCCGAGTTCATCGGCCCGGTCTTCCACATTTCCTACGACGCCGCGCTATACCTTTTCGTGGCGATCGTCGCAGCTTACGTGATTGCGGGCGGCCTCAAGGGCGTCATGCTCACGGACGCCCTCCAGGGCATGATCATGCTGGTCGGGATGGTCGTGCTGTTCATTTCCACCTACGTCAAGCTGGGCGGTTTCACCGCGGCCCATCAAGCGCTCACGGACATCAAGTCGATGGTGCCGCCCTCCCTGGCGGCCATCGGGCACCAGGGATGGACCTCGATGCCGCGCTTCGGCTGGGCGCGGCCCGGCACGCCGCCGACCGAGGCCGCGACCTACACCCTCTGGTGGACGATCATTTCCACGCTGGTGATGGGCGTCGGCATCGGCGTGCTGGCGCAGCCCCAGCTTGTCGTGCGCTTCATGACCGTCAAGTCGCGACAGTCGTTGAGCCGCGGGGTCGTGGCCGGCGGCATCTTCATCTTCTTCATGACCGGAGTGGCCTTCGCCGTCGGCGCCCTCTCCAACGCCTACTTCGCGCGGCAGGAGTCAATCGCCTGCCAGATCATCGACGAGCAGGTGATGCTCGACCCCGGCCCGGACGGCAACGGCCTGCTGGCGCTGATCCCGCCCGGCGCGCCGCCGGAGGTCAAGGCCCGCGGCAAGCCCTTCATCGCCTACAAACTGCCGGGAGAGCGTCCCGAGCTGCCGCCGCACTACCTGATGCGCACCCCGTCCTTGGCCATCGAGCACGGCTCTGGCGGCGCGCCGGACCGCATCCGTCCGGGAATGATCGCCATATCCCGCGCGGTCACCCTCGGCACCACGCTCAAGGGCAACAGCGACACGATAATACCCATCTTCCTCAACAGCGCCTTTCCCCGGTGGTTCAGCGTGCTCTTCCTCATGACTCTGCTCTCGGCGGCCATGAGCACGCTCTCGAGCCAGTTCCACACCATGGGCACGGCGATCGGGCGCGACATATTCGAGCCGATGCTCAAGGGCGACAAGGCGCGCTCGGTGCAGATCACACGCATCGGCATCGTCATCGGCCTGGTCTCGGCCCTACTACTGGGCAAGCTGGTGCGCGGCAACATCATCGCGCTCGCCACGGCGCTCTTCTTCGGAGTCTGCGCGGCCGCCTTCCTGCCGGCCTTATTGGGCGGCCTCTTCAGCCGGCGCATGAACCGGCCGGCGGCCGTCGCCTCGCTGACGGCGGGGCTGGCGACCAGCCTCTTCTGGACGACCTTCATAAACGCCAAGACGGCCGGGGGCCTGGGCCTCTGCAAGGCGCTCTTCGGGCGTCCCGGACTGCTGCCGGCGGCTTGCAGCCCGACCTGGGCCGTGGTGGATCCCATCCTAATTGCGCTGCCAGTCTCGGCCATCGTGGCGCTCGTTGTCTGCCGCGTCACGCGGCCCATGCCCCGCGCGCACGTGGAGTACGTCTTTGGCGGCGAAAAGCGCGGATCGTAGGCGCTGCCTTGCCTACGGGCATCCGCTCTGTTATGCTGCTTGAATAATTGCGTTGAAGCACCATTTTCCCGGTGCGACTTCGCCGAGGAGAGGGTCATGCGACAGGATTTCTGCTTCTGGAACGACGCCGACAGTCCCATCCACCCCGCAAGCGCCGCGGATTTCCTGCCGCGTGCCCAGCTCTCGGACCTGCAATTGCACCGGTTGCAGGTGACCATCAGCAGGGCCTACGACCATGTTCCCCTTTTCCGCGAACGCATGGAAGCCAGGGACGCCAAGCCGTCGGACATCCGCAACCTCGCCGACTTGGCGCGTGTTCCGTTCTCAGTCAAGGCCGACCTGCGCGACACCTATCCCTACGGCCTCTGCGCCAGCCCGCTGGCGGACGTCGTGCGCCTGCACGCCTCCAGCGGCACGACCGGCAAGCCGATCGTCGTCGCCTACACGCAGAACGACCTGACCGTCTGGCAGCAGGTCATCATCCGCACCCTGGCCGCGGCCGGCGTCCGGCGCGGCGACGTGCTTCAGAACGCCTACGGCTACGGCCTCTTCACCGGCGGCATGGGACTGCACTACGGCGCCGAGGCCATGGGCTGCACGGTCCTGCCGATCTCCGGCGGCAACACCGAACGCCAGCTCATGCTGATGCGCGACCTCGGCGTGACGGCCATCTCCTGCACGCCCAGCTACTTCCTCCACCTGCTCGACGAGGCCGAGAAGGCCGGACTCGACTTCCGGCGCGAGTTCAAGGTGCGCGTCGGCATCTTCGGCGCCGAACCCTGGACCGAGGAGATGCGCCAGCGCATCCAGAGCATCTCCGGCGTGCATGCCTCCGACATCTACGGACTATCCGAGATCATCGGCCCCGGCGTGGCGGGCGAATGCCTGCACCAGACCGGCCTGCACATCTTCGAAGACCACTTCTATCCCGAGATCATAGACCCCGACACGCTGGAGGTCCTGCCCGATGGTCAGGTCGGCGAGCTGGTGCTGACCACGCTGAGCAAGGAAGCCATGCCGATGATCCGCTACCGTACGCGCGACCTCTCGCAGCTCATCGCCGAGCCGTGCCCCTGCGGCCGCACGCTGCGGCGCCTCAAGCGCATCAGCGCACGCTCGGACGACATGCTGATCATCCGCGGCGTCAACCTCTTCCCGTCGCAGATCGAGACGGCGCTGATGGCGATCAAGATGGCGAGCCCGCACTACCTGATCGTCGTCGACCGCAAGGAGAACCTCGACACGCTCGAGGTGCAGGTCGAGCTGACGCCCGAGCACTTCTCGGACAACATCAGCACGCTGGAAAATCTCCACAAGCGCATCGGCGCGGCCATCTTCGAGGTCACCGGCGTGCATGCGGCCGTCACGCTCGTGAAGCCGCACACGCTGCCGCGCAGCGAGGGCAAGCTCAACCGCGTGCGCGACCTGCGCAAGAAGAGCGTTTCATAATAGCAGCGACGCATGCAGCGTGCCTTCCGCCGACAATGGCAGTATCCACGTTCGCTCTTTCCGTTCGCCTATAATTCGCCCGCGGAAAGCGACTGCTGAGAAACGCATGAAGCTCAACGTTTACCGTAGATTATCTGTAACAACGGTTTGCAGTAGTTCCAGTCCTATAGTATTATTAATATTTTAAAGCTGACTGCCGGGTGGCGCCCCCCGGGCTCCGGCGGTCGCATGAGGGAGAGCTTTGATGCGCCTGCGCGATCTGCTGGACGAGTCCGTGGTCAAGGTCGGACTGGAGAGCGTTGACAAGGAAGAGTGTTTCGAGGAACTAGTCGACCTGCTTGTGCGTTCCAGACGCCTGGCCGGCCGCGAGGACGCGTTGGCGGCGGTCACCACGCGCGAGTCGACCGGCACGACGGGCATCGGCAGGGGCTGCGCCGTTCCCCACGGCAAGGCTCCTTCCATCAAGACGCTGACGGTGGCGCTCGGCACATCGGAGACGGGCATCGAGTTCGACGCCGTGGACGGCGAGCTTGTGCATGTCGTGATCATGATCCTGGCCAACGCCAACGATCCCGGGCCGCATGTCCGCGCCCTCGCCGAGGTGGTGCGGCTGCTCAAGATCCCCGGCCTGTACAACACGCTGGTATCGGCACGCGCGGCCAAGGACGTGCTCGACGCCATCGACGCGGCGGAGTAGCCTCCGGGAGGTTGACCCGACCCATGCGCGAAGTGATCCAGGGCGTGCTGGCCGCGGAGGCGGAAGCCAAGACGATGCTGCAGGCCGCCCAGCAGGAGGCGGAGGCGATCATCCAGTCGAGCCGCGAGTCCGCCGCCGCGCAGGCGGAGCGCGGGCGCGCCGAGGCGCGCGCCGAGGCCGCACGGATCATCGACGCCGCGACCGCGGCGGCCGCCGCGCAGGAGCGCGAGGAGCTGTCGGCGGCCGAAAGCGGGCTGCAGGCGGAGCTGCGGCTGGATCCCGGGGAGCACGCGCGCGCCGTCCGGCTGGTGGTCTCGGCGGTGACCTTGCAGGCGGAATGAAGGAACTTGAGCAATGCCGGGGGCGGTAGAGCGGGATCTCGATTTCCTGGCTGCGCGGCTACACGGCCGACGCAGCCTGCTGGCAGAGGGCGCGCGACTTGATGACCTTTGCCGCATCCGCACCGTCGACGAGCTGGCGCGGCGGATCGTGCCCGGGTACGCGGTCCGGCAGGCTATCCCCTTTCAGCGCCACATGATCGATGAGTATCTCCGCGAGCTGGGGATGCTGGCCGCGGGCGTGGCCGGCGCGGGGGGCGATTTCCTCGGCTGGCAGCGGACACGTTTCCAGGTGGAGAACCTCAAGGTGCTCACGCGGGGAATGGCTCGCCATCTGCCGCCAGAGTCCGTGACGCCCCATTTGATCGCGTTGCCGGAAGATCTGGCTCTCGACATCGCTCCATATGCCATCGACCCGGATGGCGCGCCGCTCCTGGCACGCCTGCAACGCCTCCTGCCATCCGGCGCGCCACTGCGCGCGGCTCTGGAGCAGTCCGGGGATGCGTTCAGCGGCACGACGGAACCCTTCCTGGCCGAGGCGGCCCTCGACCGCGCCTACCTGCGGTTGCTGCTGCGGCATGCCGACGCCGTAGGCGGCGAGGATGGTGCGGGAGTGCGGCGGCTAGCGGGGCACGAGGCCGGCATCTTCAACGTGATGCTCGTGATCCGCGGCTGCCACAACTACGGTCTGCCGCCCGATCTGCTGCGCGCGGCCTGCGTGCCGGACGGCCTCCCGGGCCTCGAGACCATCGAGCAGGTCATCGTGGCCGGGGATGAGGCGGAAGGGTTGCGGACACTGGCCGCACAGTTCGATCCGGCGGGCGCGGCCGGAGCCCCGCCGGAGCCCGCGGTGATCGAGGCGCTGGTCTGGAACCGCTATCTGAAACTGGCCAACACGCTCTTTCGGCAGAGCCAGATGTCGGTCGGTGTGGTGATCGGCTTCGCCGCGATCCGGCGGATCGAGCTGGCCAATCTCATCACGCTCTGCGAGGGCATGCGCCTGGGCATCGATCCGCAGCGGCTGCGCCAGCGCCTTGTGCCGCGGACTGTCATGGAGGCCGCGCATGTTTAGCCCGGTGCCTATGCGCCAGATGCGTGTGGTGGTGCTGGAACGCGACAAGCGCGCGGTGCTGCAGGGCCTGGGACGTCTGGGCGTCATTCATCTGATGCATGCGCCGTCCGAGACGGAGGGCGTGCTGCTGGCCCCTGCCGACCGCAGCGCCGAGCGCGAGCGCTGCCGGCAGCTTATCGCGCGCCTCGGCGATCTGCGGCGCAATCTGGAATGCCCGGCGGAAGCCGGCGGCGCGGGCGAGGACGCGCCGGCCGGCGGCGAGGCGCCCGCCATCGAGCAGACTGCGGCGGAGATCGCGGCGCACGAGGCCACCCTCGCCGCGCTGGCCGGACGGCAGCGCGCCGCCCAGGCGCGCCGCGACCAGCTCGGCACGGTGATCGAACAGCTTGAATCTTTCCAGGATGTCGCGCTGCCCCTCGACGAACTCGAACGTTTCTCCTTCCTGCATTTCGCCATCGGCACGCTCCCCGGCGCGCAGTGGGAGGCGCTGCGCGGGCGGGTGGCGGAGAATGTCGTGCTGGTGCCGCTGCAACGCGGCGGGGAGCGCCGCGCGCTTATGGCGGTCACCAGCCGCACCGGACGTTTCGCCCTCGAAACCGCGCTGCTCCAGGCGGAATTCCAGGCAGAACATGTGCCGCCGACGTCCGGGGTGTCGGCAGGCATGCTGCTGGCTCAGAGCCGCGAGGAGCAGCAGCGCGCCGACGAAGAGCTGCGGCACGCAAAGCTGGCGCGCATCGGCCTGTGCGCCTCTCTCGCGCAGCCGCTGGCGCGAATGGAGCGCATGCTCTCCGCCGAGATGCGGATGTTCGAGGCCGAGGAACAGTTGCCGCGCACGCGGCAGACTGTGCTGGTCACCGGCTGGGTGCCGGAAGACCAGGCGGATGGCGTGGCGACGCGCATCGGCGAGTGGACCGGCGGCTGCTGCGCGGTCGAGACCATCCCGGCCGACGCGGTACCTTCCGACCAGGTTCCCGTGCTGCTGCGCCACTCGCGTTTGCTGCGCCCCTTCGGCATGCTGCTTTCCGGCTACGGCCTGCCCGGCTACCGCGAGATCAAGCCCACGCTTTTCGTGGCCATCACATACATGCTGATGTTCGGCATGATGTTCGGCGACGTCGGGCATGGCGCCGTGCTGATGCTGGGCGGCGGCCTAGCCCTCGCGCACGGCCGCGGCCGGAAAGTCAAGGATACCGGCACGCTTCTGATCCTCGTAGGCTTCTCCAGCATGCTGTTCGGCCTAGTCTATGGAAGCTGCTTCGGCCTGGAATGGTTCCGCCGCTACGCCCTGTGGCATGATCCGCTCGATGGGAATCCGTTGGCACTGATGGCCGCCGCCATCGGGCTGGGAGTGTTCGTCATCAGCCTGGGGCTCGTCCTGAACATCGTCAACCGCTTCCGCCGCCGCGACTGGATCGGCGGATTTCTCGACAGCTACGGCGTCGTCGGCGCGGTCTTCTACTGGGGTGTGCTGGGCCTGCTGCTCAAGTATGCCGCCCTGCGGGAACGCGGCCTGGTCGGCCTGGTAGTCGTGCTGGTGGTCGTCCTGCCGCTCGTGGCCTGGGCCATGCGCGAGCCCCTGGCGCATGCCCTGCGCCGCCGGCGCGATCCGCAGACCGCGGCGGGGGGCTATCTCGAGGCGGCCATGGAGTCGGTGGTAGAGGCCTTCGAGGCCATGCTGGGCTACATGGCCAACACGATCAGCTTTGTCCGTCTGGCCGCCTATGCGATGAGCCATGCCGCCGTGCTGATGGCGACCTTTGTCATGGCGCGCGAGGTGGAGAAGCTCTCGTCCGGCGGCGGCTTCCTGAGCGTGCTGGTGATCGTCGGCGGCAACCTGGTCGCGATCGTGCTCGAGGGGATCATCGCCGGGGTCCAGGCCCTGCGTCTCGAGTACTACGAGTTCTTCAGCAAGTTCTTTCCGGGCCGCGGCCAGGCCTACGCCCCATTCAAACTCGCAGACAAGACGTGAGCCGCACCCCCGTCGGGGGGCTGGGTTCAGGGGGCAGGGTTCAGGGGAGGTCGGCGAGCTGGAAATCAGCCAGGTCGGCCAGCACAAGGTCGGCGCCCGCGATCTGCTGCGGCGGGCGTCCAGGGCGGGCCAGTGCCACGCAGCGCATGCCGGCAGCCTTGGCGGCCGTGACGCCGGCCGCCGAGTCCTCGAAGACCAAGCAGGATGCCGGCGCGATGCCCAGCCTGTCGGCGGCCAATTGGAAACAGTCGGGAGCGGGCTTGCCGAAGCGGTAGTCCTCCGCCCCCACGAAGAACGCCAAACAGTCGCCGATGCCCATCTGGTCGACTGCCTCCTGGATGTCGTGCCGCGTGGAGCCCGAGACGATCGCCACGGGCAGGCTGGCCGCCAGCCGTCGCAGGAGCGCCACGGAGCCTGGCAGAACGATGGGCGTGGCCTCGCGCAGGCGCTGGTAGTAGGCGCGCAGCTCGCCGGCCGTCGCGTGGAAGCCCTGCGCCGCCAGAGACGGCAAGTGCCGCGTCATGTCGGCGAAGACCTCTCCCCAGCCGCGCCCGTAAACCATCTCCTGGGCGGCGGCAGGCGAGACGCGCGCGCCGCGGTCCTCCAGATAGCGCCGCGTCGCCTCCACCCAGAGGATCTCGGAGTCCTGCAGCGTGCCGTCGAGGTCAAAGAAGCAGGCCCGGATCATGCGCTGGGTTCCCGGAGTCCGCAGCACTTCTTGAACTTGAGGCCGCTGCCGCAGGCGCAGGGGTCGTTGCGCCCGATCTTGGGGGTCTCGCGCCGGATCGGCTCGGGGCCGATCACCTTGCCGTCGATGAAGATCCACTGACCGTCGACCTTCGCGAACTGCGCCGTTTCGTGGTGGTCGAAGGCATTCTCCTTGACCGTGTAGTGCGCCACGAACTCGATTGTCCCGGTCTCGTCCTGTTCGCCGCCGCCCTCGGTAGCCAGCACTTCGAGTCCGGTCCATTCGGCGGACTCCGCCCAGCGTTTGCTGCCCTCGGCATCGAATTCCTTGCGCACCCGCGGCCCGGAGGTCTTGAAAAGATAGTCGATGCTGCAGAGCGCATACGCAGAGTAGCGCGCGCGCATGAGTGCCTCGGCCGTGGGCGCGGGCAGGCGCCCCAGGAGGTAGGGTTCGCAGCACAGCTCAAAGGCGCGGCCGCTGCCGCAGGGGCAATTGTTGTCGGACATAAACAGCCTGGGTACGATCAGAAAATTGATATTTTAACGCATCGTTCCCCGCCGCCACAAGCCCATAAGGTTCCATTGCTTCCCGGCCGCCAATGGCCTAAAATACGGGCATGGATATACATGGCGTGGCCTCTTGTCAATCCGTCCTGTGCGGATTGCTTCTGCTGGCCTCGGCGGCGCCGGCCGCCGCCGAACCAGTCGCCACCGGCCGCGTGCTGCGGTGCAGCTTCAAGGCCGTGCCGCCGCGGTACCGCGGCGTTGCCGTCTTCGACTCGCTCGCCATCGGACGCGACGGCTCGCTCTACCTGGGCTCCTCGACCTACGGAAACCCGGCCAACCTGATTCGTTACAACCTCTCGAACGACCAGGTGACCGCCGTCTGCGACGTCAGCCTGGCCATCGGTGAGAATTCTGACCAGATCATACCGTCGGGCAAGATCCACTCGCAGCTGCAGGTGGCCTCGGACGGCAAAATTTACTTCGGCTCGCACCTGGGCTGCGACCGTGCCATGACCGGCGAGCATCCATCACCCTATGGCGGCGGACACTTTCTCTGCTACGATCCGGCCTCCGGCGCCTGCCGCGATCTTGGCCGCGCCTATCACAACGACTCGGTCATGCGCGTCGAACTCGACGAGCCGCGCCAGAAGCTCTACGGGCTGACCTACCCGTCTGCGCACCTGATCGTAAAGGATCTCCATTCAGGCGCCATCACCGACCTGGGTCAGGCCTCGCATCACGGTTACGCCATGCCGACGCTTTTCGCGGACGGGCGCGCCTATTTCTTCAGCCGAGCGGGACGCCTCGCACGCTTCGATCCCGATACATACACCATCGAGGAGGTGCTGGAGCATGGCGCCCCCCCGAAGGCCGACGGTCCAGTCGGAGACGACTGGTTCTACTACACATCTATGCTCCGCGGCCTTTCGCGCGACCGGCGCGAAAGCATCGGCGTGATCCGTTACGGCAAGCGGCAGTTCCTCTACCGCTTCCGCATCGCTGCGGGTCTGCTGCGTCGTCCGGCCTTCGACTGGCTGGCGGAGGTGCCGCCCGAGGCCAGCGCGGTTGTGCGCGCGCCCGACGACGCGATCTACCTCTATGCCTGGAACCGCAACCGGGTCTTCCATTTTGATGCCCGGCGCCGCCAGACGTGCGAACTCGGCATCGTGACGGACGAGAGGGGCCAGCAGGCGCGCATCCTATGGCCCGCCTGCTTCGGCAACGACGGGACCCTTCACTTCGGCGGGGTGATGAACACGGAGGCGGACCGCTTCAAGGCCAGCGGCTATGGTCTCGGTGCGCTCGGATTCTTCACCATCGCCCCCGACGTGCTCAGACAGGCGATCCGCGAGACCCGCTGAGCGACAAACACCGAGGTTATACCGATGATCCAGCATTGCCGCCACAACCACTGACCGACATCGCGACTGTTCCGGCAGAAATGCATTGCCCTGAATTCGCGTCTGGCGGCCCGCTATGACCGGCATCCCGCGCCGGCCCTCTGGCATGTCTCGAACGAGTATGGCGGCGAATGCCATTGTCCGCGCTGTCTGCAGGCCTTCCGCGTCTGGCTGCGGGCGCGCTACCAGACGCTGGATCGGCTGAACGAGGCCTGGTGGACCGGATTCTGGGCGCACACCTTCAACGACTGGGACGAGATCATCGGCCTGTACGGATCCATCGAGAGCATGATGCTCGACTGGAAGCGTTTCACGACCGACCAGACGGTCGATTTCTTCCGGGCGGAGTCCGGCGCACCTGGGCGGTTTCCCCGGATCCTTGCGCCGCCTGCTCGGCCTATGGGCGGAGAAGACCGACTACCTCTACGACGATGAGACCAACCGCATCGTCTTTGCACAGGAGAACCCGCTGGGGTTGTCGGCATCCGCGACCGTCCGCCACGTCTGCGAGCGCATCCACGCGAAAGGCGCCGAGATCGTCGCCACGTACGAGCAGGCGTTCTACGCCGGCGAGCCCGCCATGACGGTCAACACCTTCGGCAAAGGCCGGGCGTGGTACCTCGCCGCCGACGGCGGCCTGGTGCTTGGGTGAAATGGCTGAAATGCGGCCTGACGAAACTGTAACGGGGTTTCGAGGCAAACAATCTCCAAAAACTAAAAACCCCGTTTTCATTGGTGTTCTCAATGAAAACGGGGTAGAAAGGATGGTGGGAGATAGTGGACTCGAACCACCGACCCCTTGCATGTCAAGCAAGTGCTCTAACCAACTGAGCTAATCCCCCGAAAACAGAGGCACTATAGAAAAGCGGGTTTGGTTTGTCAATGCCATAGAAACATTGTGCCATAGAAACATTGCCATAGAAACATTGCCGCAGCCATTGCCGCAGCCAATATCCCATTATCCCGGCGGCGTCTCCAAATACTTAGGCAGCTCGGCGGCGAGGCCGGCGGAACGATCGGGCCACGGGGCGTTCTGCTCGAGCTGCTTGATCAGGCTTGTCAGGGCGCACCGCCGCGCGGCCTGCTCCGCGTCGTCGTTGTCGAGGGTCTGCC
>CAYRPP010000012.1:0-16069 GCA_964426115.1 uncultured Lentisphaerales bacterium
GTCGCCGAGCAGCAGCACGCTGGCCGGCAGCAGGCGGCCGATCGCCAGCCGCGCGCGGGGATCGGAGAGGCTGGAGAAGCCGAGCCGCTGCTCCTGCAGCAGGGTGGCCAGCGCCTCGCGCTCGATCACCCGGATGCCGGACGCGCCTTCCAGCTCCGCGCGCAGCACGATGCGGTAGAGGCGCGCCAGACCTTCGGCGGCCGGCGCGGCGCCCTCGGGCTCTTCCGGCCCGAGGCACGCCAGTACGCGCGGCCGCGCCGCCGGCGCCGGACGGTCAGGGCGCGGGGTGGCCTCGACCTGCTCGATCAGCTTGCGCAGTTCATCGCCCGCCTCGCGCTTCTGGGTGCGCGCAATCGCGTCGGCTACGGCGCGGGCCATGCGGTCCTGGGCATTCTCGCCCAAAATGCCGGCGACTATGCTGCCGGCGGCCTGCGGCGCCCCGGCCTGCAGCAGCTCGGCGGCGCTACGCAGAGTCTCCTGGCGCCGTTGCGCCTCCCCGACCGCGTCCCCCACCCCGGCGGCGCCCCGCAGGCTTTCCGCGGCGGCGCTCCCGGACGGCGCGGCTAGGGCAGCGAGCCGGATCCCGCCCGTCTTGCGGACGAAGACAAACTCCCCGCCGGAGTGGCCGCCCAGCGGCAGCGGCCCCATCTGCACCATCTGCCCGGTCAGCGCGGCCACGCGCTCGCGCAGCGCCGAGCCGAGATCGGAGGCGGAGAAGACCGGCGGGGCGGCATGCTGCAGGTAGTTGATCACCTGCTGGGCGAAGATGCTGTGCCCCGAGCCGCTGTCGAGCACGGGCTCGATGCCGCCGCTGGTGATCAGGTAGCGCGAGGGCCGGGCGATCGCGCGCTCGTACCAGGCTTGTCCGCCCTGCGCCCGCAGGGGCTCGTCCCCGCGGAAGAGCGCGCCGCTGTAGCAGGCGTCGGACATGACCAGCACATGCCGCGCCTGCGAGGCGCCGATCAGGCGGGTGATCGTGGAGTTCCAGAGCCAGTCCTCCTTGGCGTCGCGCCCGTTGATCCGCCGGCGGGCATCGGCCGGAATCCAGTAGCCCTCGTTCAGCTTCTCGTCGAAGGCGCCGTGGCCGGCGAAGTAGACGAGATCCGCGCCGTCCGTGCCGGTGGTCGCCAGTTCGTCGAGCGCGTTGAGGATCGCCGCGCGCGAGGCCTCGCCGTCGAGCAGCGTCCGCACCTGAAAGCCGTATTCGCCGGCGAGTATTTCGGCGACAGCCTCGGCGTCGGCGCGGGCGGTGTCGAGCGGATGCCACCCTTCGCCGTCCGCCGGAGTGTACTGGTTGATGCCGATGACCAGGGCGCGGTAGTCCGGCAGGGCGGTCGCGCCGCGGACCGCTTCCCCGCTGCCGGGAGCGGCGTACCCGTCCGCCGCGCCGGTCGCGTCCGGTCCACGCCTGGCGGCGCGCGGGGCCAGCCAGAAGGCCGTTAGCGCCACGGCCACTCCCAGCGCCAGCAACGCTCCCACCAGCCGCGCCGCGCGGCGGCGCGCCGCCGCCGGTGCAAAATCCGTCGTCGGCTCCGCCGGAGTCCTGGCAGTCGGATCCGTCGGCACGGCGGGGGCCGCCAGTCCGCCCGACCGGATCTTGTAGGCGTTCACCCCGTTGGCGGGGGCGTTACCCGACTGCGCGGATGTCGCGGCCTTATCGTGAATAGACATGGCAACCCTCCTTCACGAGTTTCTCGGCCCCGGCCGGCAGGACGCTGGCCGTACTGGTGGTCTGCTGCAGGCGCTCGATCCGCAACTCGACGGGACGTCCGCCCGCCTTGCAGACCCGGAGCGTCTCCGGCTCCGCCGCGCCGCCGGGGTCGAGCACCAGGAACCGGCTGCGCTCCGCCGTGCCGTCGTCGCGTCCGACGTTCAGCACGCAGCGGCTGCCCTGGCGCCTAGAGACCAGCCCGCTGACCAGCGGGAAACCCTGGCCGAGCTTGAGCGCCAGCCCGGACACAGCCTCGTCGAGGTTGTCGCCGGCGTCGGGACTGTAGACGTCGCTCGTGAATAGTATCTCGCCGCTCTCGGTCTCGACGGCCCTCAGGAAGACGGTGATGCCACGGGCCTCGATGAAGAGCGTCCCCATCAGCAGCATCTCGGCCGGCACGAGCTTGCCGATGCGCAGGGCCGCCGCGGGATCGGCGAGATCCGAGAGGCTCATACCCTGCTCGCGGAGCACGTAGTCCCATCCCTCGTCGCGTTCGAGCAGGCGGAAGCGGACCGGCTCGCGGGTCAGTTCGGCCTCGAACCGGCGCTTGACCCGGACGCCGGTCGGCCCCGCCTCGGCCGGGATCAGGGGGGGCACGCCCACCGTCAGGCGGTAGCGCGCGTCGAGGTGCTCGGGCAGCAGCCGGATCACGGTCACCTGCTGTGCCGTGCGGTTGCCGCCGCGGTCGGTGGCGGCGATCTCGAAGCGGTTGGTGCCGGGATCGAGCGGCAGGCGGCGGGCGAAGTAAGCGCGCAAGGCGCCCGCGTCGCCGGCGGACAGCAGGTTCTCGCCATTGACCGTCACGCGGGCCAGCCCGCCGCCATCGGAGGCCACGCCGTCGACGAAAAACTCCGCGGCGAAGACGCGCACGAGCGGCTGGCAGCCGCGCAGCACGAGCGCCGGGCGCAGGCGGTCGGCCTCCCCGCCGGCGTCTCTGCCGGCCGGCGCGGCGCCGGCCGGCGGGGCGAGGGCCGCGACCGTCCAGTCGCTCCAGCCGGCACGCGTCTGCGCGATGAAGGGGGCGAAGCCGGGAGCGAAGATCGCCAGGCGGGAGGAGGAGGCGCCCGCGGGCGCCGGGGCGGCCCCGGACAGGGGGAACGTCAAGCGGTTTCCGGCCGCGTCGGCCACGCTCAGCATGGCTCCGCCCGCAGGCACCTCCAACCGCAGCGGCACTTCGGTTGCCGGCAGGGCGCCGTCCGGGAGGACGGCGACGCCGTCCAGGAGGACGGACGCCACGCCACACGGATCCCTGCAGACCCCCTCCACCACCCACTGTGCGCCGCTTGCCCGCAGCGAACGCACCAGCACCTGCGGCGGCTGCCAGTCGGCAACCCGCACGATGCGCAGTGTGACGCCGCGGCCGGAAAGGTCAATCGCCGCGATCTCGATCTGATTGGTGCCCTCGGCGAGGCTGACGCGCCGCGCGAAGGGCAGCGCCGGACAGGCGAGTTCGATGAACTCCGGCGTGTTGCCGATCGTCAGGTGCCGGATGTAGCCCTCGCCTTCCGCCACGCCCGCGACCTGGAGCGTCCGTTCGCGGGTGAGCGCGGCCTCCGCCGCGCCGGGTTCGGCGAGCCGGAGACGCGGCGCGGGCAGGCGACGCCCGGAGAGCTGCCGCGCGCGGGCGAGGTTCAGGTAGTGCTTGGCGCGGCCCGAGGGTGCCTGCTCCAGCGAGCGTTCGAGGTGCCGGATGGCGCCCGCGTCGTCCTGCTGCTCGAAGAGGCAGACGCCCAGCTCGCGGTTGGGGAAGTAGCCCTCGACGAAGTGGAGGCCGTAGGTCCGGGCGCGCCAGCGGTCGCGGTCGTCGCCGAAGCGGGCGCCTTTCAGGAGCCCCAGGCAGCGCCGGAAGTCGTCCGCCGCCTCCGGGTGGCGGTTCTGCCGCAGGAGCTGCTGGCCGCGCGCGTAGTAGTTCCACCAATTGTGGCGGTAGAGGACGCCCTCCCCGTCCGGCGTCGGCGGGCTCAGGCAGCCAGCCAGCGTCAGGAGCACCACAGCCAGTCCGCCGGCCGCCGGGAAAAAGAGGAGCCGGCGCCGGTTTCCTTCCCGGCCCGCGCATGTCCGCTGGATCAGGCTCTTCATGCTCGTCTTGTCCCACTTACTGACCCGCCGGCCGGGGCGGGGTCTTCCCCGTTGCCGCGGGGACGGCCAGAGCCTCGGCAATCTGCGCGGCCGAGGCATCGGCCTGCTCGAAGAAACGCTCCAGGCGCGAGTAGTCGCCGCTCCATTCCCCCCGCAGGCGGCCATCGGCCCCCTCGGCGCGCACAACGACCGCGAAGGCGCCGGCCGGCAGTTCGTTCACGCGCAACGCGAGGGTCAGGCCGTCGGGCAGGCGTCCGCCGCGGTCGGCCAGCGCCCAGGAGAGTGCGTCGGCCAGCGCCGTCTGCATCTGGACCGCGTCGCGCCGGCCAAGCCGCCCCGCCGCGGGCGCGACGACTGCGCCGCGGTAGATCAGCGGCGCGAACGCCACGGGCGCCCACGCGGCCGGCGGCAAGGCCGGAGATTTCCGGAACACGGGCAGAAGGGCCACGGCCAGCAGGGTGGCGGCCAGCGCGGCGAGTCCGGCGCGGCACGTCAGGGAGAACCGGGCGCGCGGGTGCGCGCACGGGATGCTCTCCGCAACGGCGGGGGCCGGCTGGTCCCGTTCCCAGGCGGCGAGGAACTGCCCGGCGAGCGTCTCGTCGCTGACGCTTTCGCCAGCCGCCACGGCGGGCAGGGTGGCGCGCAGCAGGCCGTCGAGGCTGCGAGCCTGCCTGCACCGTTCGCGCAAGCCGCCGTCGGCGGAAAGCCGCCGTTCGAAATCCCGGGCGGCCGCCGCGTCCAGTTCGCCATGCAGGTAGGCCCAGATCTCGTCCTCGATGGTCGGTTTTTCCGTGTTCACGTCGGGTCCCCGGTCTTCCAGCCGGCGCCGGCCCCTTTCGCCCGCCGGGAATTCGCCGCCAGGCGGGGAAGGAGGAACGCAGCATCTGCTGTTGTCTGGTAAGTCGCTCTACGCGCCGGTTTCTTCCGCACGACCGCTCCGCCCGTACTCGCGGCGGCGGCCGGGTGCGGCGCGGCTAGGGACCGGGCGCCGCTTCGGCGGGATCCAGCAGGCCGCGGAGCTTGTCCAGGCAGCGTGAAAGGCGACTGCCCACGGTATTTACGGCAACCCCCTGGCGCGCGGCCATCTCGCGGTACGAGAGCCCCTCGGCATAGAACTGGAGCAGGCACGTCCGCTCGGTCTCGTCGAGACGCTGCAGCGCCTCCCGAAGCAGGGCCGCGCGCTCGGCCTGCAGCAGGGCCTGGACCGGATCGTAGGCGCCGTCGGCCGGCGTTTCCGGCTCCTCCCACTCCCCCTCCGCGTTGTAATGGCCGAGGGGCATCAGGCGCGACTGCATCCGCAACTGCTTGCGGAGCAGGTCGATGCACCGGTTCACGGCAATCCGTCGGACGAAGGCCGTCAAGGCCGTCTCCGACTGCAACCGGCCGATCGAGCGCACAATCCCCAGTCTGATGGTTTGGACGGCGTCCTCGCGCGTATGGGCGTCGAAATGCCAGCGCGGCCAGTTGGCAATGGAGCGGATCAGGGGATCGAAGGCGTCAAAGAAGCGCGTCCACGCGCGCGCGTTGTTGGCCCGCAACTCGCCAATCTCCTGAATTTGTGACTCGTCCATGCACCTACCGCCTGGCATCATTAACCGCCAGTGCCACAGACAACATGTCAACCAAGCAGCCGCCGCCGCGATGGTATTCATCCCCTTGCATGGACTACATGCAGGGAATATAATGTTGCCGTAAATATAGAGGGTTGCGGTGGAATAAGAAAGTACTTTTAATCGACTATACGGGTTGCAGGGCGCCCAAGACGCCCGCATTCCGCCAAGGGAAGTCTGAAGCCTGGACTGTCTCCGGCTTGGCAGCGACAGTGGAGACTCTCGATGAATGGCGACGTACGCAGCGATTCGCGAAGGATTCAGGGCAAGGGGCTGACACTGGCGGCCATGGCCGGTCTGATGATGGCAGGATGGCTTGCTCCGGCGTCATTCGTCCATGCCCAGAGCTTCACGCTTTCAACGGCCGCAGGCGACATCCAGGTGCCGCTCATCCATGTCTCCCCCGGGGGCACGATGGTCCCTCCCGGAGCGCCCCTGGCGCCGCCCTTCTCGGCGCCGGCCATCTTCGCCGCCCCGCTGCCCAGCGGATCGGGCGCGCGCGCCCTAGGCGCCGCCGGGGCCTTCACGGCGATCGCGGACGACGCGACCGCCGCATCCTGGAATCCGGCGGGTCTGATCCAACTCGAGCGGCCCGAGGTCTCGGGCGTCTTCCGCCTGAAGCGGGAATATGACCGCCATTCGTCCGCCGACGCCGCCTACAGCGTCGGCACGGACGACCACTCCAGCTACGCCCTCAACTACCTGAGCGCCGTCGCACCGGTGCGCATCTTTGAGCGCAACGCCGTGGTCTCCATGAACCTGCAGGAGGTCTTCGACTTCTCGCACCGCTTCCAGGCGGGGTTCGAGCAGTACGCTGGAAGCCATTCGCGGCGTACCGCGCACGCGGCCACCAGCGCCCAGGTACAGAGCCACTACGCCCTGGAGAACGGCTACATCGACCTGACCGAGCATTTGACCACGATGCAGACGACGACGATCAGGCAGCGGCAGTCCACGACGATGATCGGGAATGTGGACTTCGAGCAGGAGGGCGGCGTACAAGCGCTCTCGCCGGCCTTCGCCGTGGAACTCACCCCGAAGATGGCCGTCGGCGCGGCGGTCAATGTCTACATGAACGGATTGACGGACGGCCAGTCGATCCGGGCGCACACCTTTGCCAGCTACTCGGGTACCATCGAGAACCGGGTCAGCATGCGCGACGAGCGCCGCACCAGCGGTACCTGGAGCTACACGGGCATGTATGTCAGCCCGACCGTGGAGGTCCCGCTGGATCCCGAGTCCGGCGAGGTGCCCGCCTACACGACCACCGGGCGGGACGAGACCATGACGCGTCACGCGTTCGATGGCTTCTACGAGATCGATGACCGCATCGACGACTTCTACGGCGCCAACGCCACTTTCGGCGCGCTCTGGACCGCCAGTCAGAAGCTGTCGCTCGGCCTCTGCCTCGACCTGCCTTGGCGGGCCAACGCCCGACAGACGAAAACGACCCGCTCGGGTGTCCGTGTGGAGGGGCGTCCCTTGGAGTCGGACCAGACGGTGGTGGCCAAGGACGTGACCTTCGACTTCCCGCTATACTGGGCCGCGGGCGCCGCCTGGCGCTGGACGGACCGCCTCACAAGCTCGCTCGATGTGAGCCAGACGCTCTGGTCCGACTACGTCTACCACGCCGAGGACGATCCGCGGCGCAACCCGCTCGATGGCTCCCCCTATGGCGAGCACCCCGTCGACGACTGCTGGGCGGCCCGCACGGGGATCGAGTACCTCTGGGTGCTGGCCAGAACCGAGATCCCCTTCCGCCTCGGCCTGTCGTGCGAGCAGCGGCCGGCGGTCGGATCGCCCGACACGTATGGCGGCGTCAGCCTGGGCAGCGGCATCTCACTCGGCCAGGGCGCCAACAAGGTGATCCTCGATGTGGCCTACGTCTTCACCTGGGGACGTGACGTTATGGGCACGCTGGTGCCGGGACAGACGGGAAGCCTGGAGACGGACACAAACCGTCACGACCTCTACATCTCCTGCATCTACCACTTTTAGGAACAAGTGAACGGGATGACCGACATCGGGAAGACCTCGCTGGCGGCGGCCATGATGAGAATGGCTGGCCTGGCGTGCGCCGCCGTGACACTGTTGGCATGCGCCGGCGCGGCCGGCGCGGCCCCGGCGGCCACCAACGCTGCCGCGTACGACACGCTCGCCCGGCGCGCGGCCGCGGCCGAGCGCGACGGACGCTTGCGCGAGGCGGCCGCTGCCTACGCCGCGATGTTGGAGCATGATGACGCGTTCGAGCCGGTCGTGGCCCCGCGCCTGGTCAGCCTCCATGCCCGCATGGGCGAGACGGCGCCGGCGCTCGCGTGGGCCGCGCGCGTCGCCCGGCGCCACCCGGAGCCCGCGGCCTACCTGGCCGGCGTCTATGCGCGTCTCGGGCTCTTCCCGGATGCGGAGGCGGCACTGCGGCAGGCGCTGCGCGAGGGGCACGATGCCGCCCGCCGCCTGCCGCTGCTGTGGCAACTGGCGGAAACCCAGGAACAGGCCGGCGAACCCGGCGCCGCTCGCGAGACGCTGCTCTTGGCGCGACAGACCGCGCCCGACGACACCCGGCGCGCGGCCACGGCCCGGCGGCTCGATGCCCTCGCGGCCCGGCAGCGCGGGAAACCGGCAGCTTCTGCCCCGTCCCCGGAGGAGAAGCGGGAGGTTCGGCCATGAATGCGCACACGCACCCGGCGCGGCGGCGGACGCTCCTCACCGCCGCCATCCTTCCGGCGGTTCTGCTGGCGGCCGCCCCGGCCACGGCGCAGGCTGGGACAAACAACACCCTCTACTACGTCAACGACGGCTCGCTCTACGGCGACCGCTGGTGCACGGCGCCCGGCAGCGACACCCATGACGGCCTCAGTTCCAACTCGCCGAAGGCGACGCTACAGGGCATCATCACCAACTACCACCCCGGCCCCGGCGACACGATCTTCATTGAAGCGGGCATCTACCCGCTGGCCGCGGATGCCGAACTGCCCGACACCGGCCCGGGCGATCCCGGCGGCGCCTGGCTCGAGGTGATCGGCGTCCCCGGCAGGACCTTTTTCGACCGCCAGGCGCCAGCCGGCGAGAGTGTCGGCCTTCGCGTCCGGCAGGATTGTACGCGCATCGAGGGGCTGGCCTTCCGCGGCGCCAAGACCGGCCTGCGCATCGAGTCCGACACCTGCCGCAACGCCGAAATCGCGCGGTGCCTCTTCACGGCCAACAGCGGCTATGCCCTCCAGGTGCCGAACGACACAGGCACAGGGGTCAGCCACTACCTGATCCGCAACAACCTCGTCTTCGCCAACGGCGAAGGACTGAACCTCCAGGCCGACGCCGCGACCGGCAGCGGCTGGTTCACCGTCGAGAACAACACCGTCGTCACCGAGGGCACGATCGCCATCTCCCTCGGCGGCGCGGAGGGCGCGTCGACCCTGCGCAACAACATCATTCATGTCCGTAATGCCGGCTATTGCCTGTTCGTCAGGCGCGCGAACGCGCTCCTCTCCTGCAACTACAACAATCTCCTGGCCGAGAAGGGCGCCTGGGTCGCCAAGTGGGCGGCCGCGGATGTCTACCAGGCGGCGGAAACGCTGGCCGCGTGGCGCAACGCCACGGGGTTCGACAGCGCCAGTCTCAGCCGGGACCCGTTTTTCGTCGCCCCGCTGACGCAGAACTACCACCTGCAGAGCGCCGGCGGCTCGTGGCATGGCTCCGCCTGGGTGGCCGACCCGCTGACCAGCCCCTGCCTCGACGCAGGCGACCCGGAGTCGGCCTTCGGGCTCGAGCCGGTCCCCAACGGCGGGCGCGTCAACCTGGGAGCCTACGGCAACACGGAGTTGGCGTCGCGAAGCGTCTCCAACCGCACGCTGACGATCCTCTCGCCGACCGGCGGCGCGATCTGGCCGCAGCCGGTGGTCATCGTGTGGAGCGCCTCCGGCGAGGGCTGGCAGACTACCGACACGGTGCGGATCGAATTCACCACGGGCACCGGCACCTGGTTCGCGGTCGCCGGCGCCGGCGAGTTGCCGCACACCGGCACGTTCACCTGGACTCCGCCCAACCCGGACGCCACAACCGCGGCCTACCAGCTCCGGGTGGTCTGCAACGGCGACAGCAGCATCGCCGCCGTCGCCGCCGGCACGGTCTACCGCGTCCCTGTCAGCTACTTTGTCAACGACACATCCACGAACGGGGACCGTTGGTGCACGGCGCCCGGCGCGTACAACAATGACGGGCGCGCCCCCGACCGCCCGCAATCCAGCATCCGGACGTTGTTGAAGTCGGTGACAATGGGCCCGGGCGACACGGTCTTCTGGGATGCCGGCAGCTACACGCAGACCCTTGACGCCGTCATCGAGAGCCGCCACGCCGGGGCGCCCGACGCGCCCATCCGGATCCTCGGCGTGCCCCGCGCCACGCGGCTGGTCCGCGAGGGCGACACCAACGATCGGAGCTGCCTGAACATCGAGGCCAACCACGTGCAGGTCGAGGGGCTGACCTGCCGCAAGGCCACGGGCGGCATCACGGTCAACACCCTGACCGCCCGCAACGTGACCCTTGCCGGCAATGTCCTGGAGGACAATGACTTCGGCATCAACATCAAGTTCTCCGGCAACAGCTCGGCGGTCAAGGGCGAGTACCGAATCCTGCAGAACCTGATCACGGGCGGCGGCACCAATGCCAGTTCCAGCGCCGGCATCTACCTGTATGACGGCAGCACCAGCGGCAGCACGAACAACCTCTCGGTCTTCATCGTCGAGAACAACACCGTCCGCACGCCCTACACCTGCATCCGGATGTGGAGCCTGTCCACTGACCGCCTGCGTGTCCAGCACTACTTGAAGAACAACATTCTCGAGACCACGGGAACAAATTCGAACAGCATCTGCATATCCGCACGCCCAGGAACAATCAACTTCTCGGACTACAACCTCCTGTACGCCCCTTCGGGCTGTGCAGGTGCCTGGAAAGACGGCGCCCAGTTCGTCTCGATCGAGGAGTGGCGCGCCGCCAGCGGACAGGACCTGAACAGTCTCGCCGCCGATCCCGGCTTTGCCGACCTGCAGCACGGGGATCTGCACCTGCGGCACGACTCGCCCGCCGTGGATGCCGGCGTCAACAGCTTCTGGATGTTCGGCGGCACCGACCTGGACGGTTGTCCGCGCATCGCCGGGCCTGCGGTCGACCTCGGCGCCTGCGAGTACAACCTTCGGGCGAAGGTGCGTGTCTTCCTGCAGGGGCCCTGGCAGACATATGACAGCGCAATGCGCACCACGCTGCGCCAGGACGGGTACCTGCCGATGACGTCGCCCTACGCCGAGGATCCCCGCACCGCGGCCAGACTGCCCGCCGCCGCGGTCGACTGGATCCTGCTCCAATTCCGCCGGACGCCTGGCGACCCCGCCCTCTTCTCTCGCGCGGCGTTTCTGGACCGTAATGGCTGGATCGTCGACGACGCCGGCGTGGCGGGCGTAGGGGTGAACGTGCCCGCCGACACACCCTGTCATGTGGTCGTGCGGCACCGCAACCACCTGTCGGCGATCTCCGCCCTCCCCGTGACCGCCAATGAAGATGGCGTGCTGGCCTGCGACTTCACGACCAACGCGGCCGTCTACCTCGGCGGCGCGGAGGCTTGCGTGCCGGTCGATGCCACCAACGGCGTCCGCTTCGCGCTGGTCGCCGGCGATGCCGACGGCGACGGCACCGTCACGGCGCTCGACGGGGAGGTCTGCACCTCGCAGTCGGCCGGTTCCGGCTACCTCCGGGGCAACATCGACCTCGACGGCTTCGCGGCCACTACCGACAGCACGCTAATCATGAACCAGCAGGGGCGTTTCTCGCCGGTGCCGAAGGCCGAGACCTTCCTGCTCCCCGCGCTGCGCCTCAGCCCCTCGCGGCTTACGGTACGGGCCGGCGAAGATGTTACGCTGACCGGCTGGAATTCCGCGGATACCGCCGGCGGCACGGTTTCGAACACCCCCACCGACGGCGTCGGCACGGTGGTGCAGCCGCTCGCCGACGCCGACACGCGCCACTGGGGGTTCACGCGGAACAGCAGCGGCGCGAGCCTGTCTCCCGCGAACGCCCAGGCCGTCTACACGGGCGGCGCCAGCACCGGCGGCACGGACATCGTCCAGGCCTGGGATTTGGACAACGCGCTCGGTCGCGCGGTCTTCAACGTCTTCGACGAACTGGCCGCCGCCGAGGCCGGGCAGGCCATCATCATCGCCGGACGCACCTCGGCCGGCGACACGCTCTGGCCCGCGACGGACTACCTCGCCGACACGGCCTACACGACGCTGCGCTACCGCGGCTTCGCGCGCGAGAACCTCCACTACCTGAGCCCCGAACCCGACCAGGATGTCGACGGCAACGGGCTGCTCGACGACATCGACGGCGAATCAACCTTCGCCGAGGCGGCCGGAGTCTTCACCAACACCGTCGCCGGCGCCGACAAGCTCTTCGTCTATCTTGTCGACCATGGCGGCAACTCGTCCGGCAACGGCTACTTCCGCCTCAACGCCTTCGAGACCCTGACCGCCGCGCAGCTCGACGCCTGGCTCGACGCGCTGCAAGATGCGTCCGGGACCGAGGTGGTCGTGCTGCTCGACTTCTGCTACGCGGGCAGCCTCATCAAGGACCTGGGCTATAGCGGCAGCGCCACGCGCATCGTGATCGCCGCCTGCGGCGACGACGAGCCCAGCTACTTCGTCGCCGGCGGCCTGGTCAGCTTTTCCGGCGCCTTCTTCTCCGGCCTCATGCTGGGCTACGATGTCTCGAACTGCTACAGCATGGCCTCCAGCGCCATGAGCGGCTACCAGGGCGCCCAGCTCGACGACGACCGGGACGGGGATGCCGACGTCGACGACGGGGCCATCGCCGACGGCTACTGGATCGGCCCGACCTACGTGGCGGCGGGCGACGCTCCCGTCATCGGCGAGGCCTGCGGCAACCAAGTGCTGACCGAGGAGACCTCGGCCACGCTCTGGATCAGCGGCATCTCCTCCGTCCATCCCGTCGCCCGCGCCTGGTGCCTGGTCATCCCGCCAGGCCACGACCCCGACCCCGAGAATCCGGTGACCGACCTGCCGACGCTCGAACTGGCGTACGATGCGACCGAGGGACGTTACTCCATCACGCACGACGGCTTCACGGCTGCGGGCACCTACAACGTCACCTTCTACGTCCAGGATGCCGAGGGCAACGTCTCCCTGCCCCGCCAGGCCTACGTCACGCAGATCGGCTACGACGACCGCGTCATTCTCGTGGCCGGTGGCGACACCAACGGCGCCGCGTGGCCCGCCATCGAGTCGCTCGAGCGCCTGGCCTGCTCCACCTTCCGCCTGCGCCTCTTCACGCCGGACCGGATGCGCGTTCTGACGCCCTCCGGCTTTCTCGACTACAACGGGGACGGCACGAACGACGCCACGGCGGCGGCCACCAGCGACGCCCTGCAGTCGGCGATCCTCGACTGGGCGCTGACCAACACCACCGACCGGCTCACGCTCTACCTGCTCGGCGAGGGGGCGGACAACACGTTCCGGATCAATGACGCGGAGTCCGTCGCCACCAACCAGCTGGCGGGCTGGATCCAGGCGTTCCAGGCCGCCAATCCCGTGCCCGTCACGCTGGTGATGGACTTCGCGGGCGCGGGCGCCTTCCTGCCGGCCCTGGCCGACGGTGCCGACACCGAGCGGATCGCAATCGCCAGCACGCGCGCCTATCAGGAGGCCCTCTTCGCGAACAACGGTACCGTCAGCTTCACGCAGTACCTGCTCACGGGCGTCATCACCGGCGAGACGCTGGGCGACGCCTACACCGCCGCGCGGCGCGCGATCCGCCGCGTCTCCGGCGGCGTGCGGCAGCGGGCGCAGATCGACGACAACGGCAACGGCATCCCCAGCGAGAAGAACACCGACGGTCTGCTCGCGGCGGCCACCTGGATCGGTTCGGCCTTCGTCACCGGCGCCGACGCGCCGCTGATCGGCTGTGTCGTGCCGCCGCAAGTGTTGGAAACGCCCGGTGGCGCGGTCACGCTCTGGGCCTCCGGCGTGACCGGCATGTACCCGATCTCCAACGTCTGGTGTACCGTTACGGCGCCCGATGCCTCCCCCACCAACGATCTGCCCGCCATCGCCCTCTCCTGGAATCCGGCGAACGCGCGGTACGAGGCCGTCGCCAACAGCTTCACCGAACCGGGGTGCTACGTGCTGACCTTCTACGCTCTGGACACCGCCGGTGCGGTCTCGGCCCCGCTCCAGAGCGAGGTGCTCCTGGCCGACGCCTTCGAGCCGGACGACGCGGCGGATCAGGCTTCCCTGTACGACGGCACGGCCCAGTCCCACACGTTCCACACCACCAACGACGTGGACTGGGTGCGGGTCTTCCTGGCGTCCAATTTCGTCTACGAGATCGAGACGGACCACATCAGCGAGCGGCTGGACACCGTCATCGACTTCTACCGCGAGGAAGCGGACGGTTCGCTTGTCTACCTCGACGAGGTCTCCGTAGACGAGGAGGGGGACGACTGCGGCGAATACACGGGCATCGACTTCCCCGCCTCGGGCTGGTATTGGGCGCGGCTGTGCGCCTATCCTGGCGGCACGAACCTTATCGGCGCCTACACCTTCAGCATAGAGATGCCGGCGGCGGCCACCTGCAGCCTGATCGTGATGGGCGTCGACGACGTGTTCAACTGCGCCCTCCCGGCCGGCGCCGGTGTATCCCTCTACGAACAGGCAACCGGTCAATGGAAGCCCTTCAAGTATTTCAGCGGCTCCAAGAACGTCTCCTTCACGGGACTCGTTGGCGGCTGGTACTTCATCGACGTGCCCGAACCCACTCACCACATCTGCCGCGAGGATCCCGACACCCCCGGCCAGGTGGAGAACACGGGCAATCAATACTACGGCAACCCGCGCTGGACCTACATCGCCAGCGGATGGGGCATGGCCGGTTTCGAGTTCCTCTCGACGGTGACGGTCGCCTCGGGCACTGTCCGCGACGCCTGGACCGGTGCCTTCATAGACAATGCCCGGCTGACCTTCACGGCCACCAGCGGCAATTTGAGCGGCTCCGTCGTCGACGGCCACGTCATGCTCACGAGCTACAGCACGGACTGGCTGACCACTTCCGCCGGCCTGCTGCCTGAGAGTGTCGTCCTAGGCGCCTGCAGTTGGAATCTCGCCCTCGCGCGCGCGGGCTACGCCACCAACACCCTGGCCGCCGCGATCACCAACCCGCCGGCCGGATCGGGCATCGCGCTCGGCACGCTCTACCTGACCCCGGCCGACGCCAACAGCAACGGCATCCAGGACACATATGAGAGCACCTACTTCCCCGGCGGGTGCGACCCGGAGGCCGACTCGGACGGCGACGGTCTCTCCAACCGCGCGGAGTATCTCTGCGGCACCGTGCCGACCAATCGCGCCAGCGTCCTGAGCATTCTTGACGTGCAGATGAACGCCGGCGGGCTCTCACTGACCTGGAGCGCGGCGGCGGGACGCGGCTACCGGGTGATCTCGTTCGGCACGCCGGGCGGAACGGGTTCGGTCGCCACCAACGGCCCCTGGGAGGCGGCCTACGGCGAGACAACCAAAACTTGGATCGCCCCGTTCAACCCGTTGCAACCGTCGCGCTTCTTCCGCGTCCTGCTGTCGCAACCGTAAACGGGACTTCGCGCGCTTCGCGCTTGCGCCGGGAAAACGGCTTGCTAAAATGACGGCGGGTGAAGATCGTCTTCATATTCGTGGATGGCCTGGGTCTCGCTCCCGCCGCGCCGGACAATCCGGTGAACGCGGCGAATTGCCCGGTGCTTCATGAATTGATCCTGCACCACGGCCGGCCCATCGATGCCTGTCTCGGGGTACCGGGGCTGCCGCAGAGCGCCACTGGACAGGCCACGCTCTTCACCGGCCTCAACGCCGCCCAGGCCATGGGCCGCCATGTGGAGGGCTTCCCGGGACCGCTGCTGCGTAAGCTCGTCGAGGCCGACAACATCTTCCTGGCCCTCAAGCGCATCGCAAAGCGCGGCGTGTTCGCCGACGGCTATCTAGCCGACTCCGCCGACGAGATCCGCAACCGCCGCTTCCGCTCGGTGACCACGACGGCCGCGCTGACCTGCCCCGAGACGCTTGCCCTGCGCGCCGACCTTCTCGCTAACCAGGCCGTGTGCCATGACATCACGCGCCAGTCCCTGCTGGACAAGGGCTACACGGGGCCGGTCATCACGCCGCAGGCCGCGGCCGAGCACCTTGTGCAACTGGCGCTGGGCTACGACTACACGCTCTTCGAGTTCTTCGAGACCGACCACGCCGGGCACTCCGGCGACCTGCGGCAGGCCGCCGCCGTTCTCGCCAAGCTCGACGCCTTCCTCGGCACCCTCTTTCCGCTGGCGGTGGAGCTGGGCATGCTGGCGGTACTGACGAGCGACCACGGCAACATCGAGTCCATCGGCCACCATGGCCACACCTTCAACCCCGTGCCCCTCGTCGCGCAAGGCGCGGGCGCCGCGGACCTGCGGCGCGGCATCTCGAACCTGGTCGAGGTCACGCCGCAGATCCTGCGCGTGCTAAACCAGGCTTGAGATATCCGGTTGGCCATGGAGGAGCGAGAAGAGCGCATGGGGAGGACCGACACCGTTATCTTCTTCCCTGATCTCATGAGTCCCTGACGTCACATCAACCGA
>CAYRPP010000013.1:0-15604 GCA_964426115.1 uncultured Lentisphaerales bacterium
GAGGGGCTTCTCGCAATAGACGTCCTTGCCGTGCTTCATGGCCTCGACGGCGATGAAGGCGTGCCAGTGGTCGGGCGTCGCGATGCTGATGGCATCGACTGCGGGGTCGGCGAGCACCTCGCGGAAGTCGGCCACAGCCCGGCAGGTGCCGACCAGCGGCTTGAGCTCCTCGTGCGCGGCGTAGTACGCGTCGACGCGGCGGACGCCGTCCTCGCGGCGGACTCGGTCGCAATCGCAGATGGCGCGGATTATGACGCCGCGCTTGATGAACTCCGGGAGCAGGACTTCGCGTCCCTGGATGCCGATGCCTACGATGGCGACGTTTGGACGTTCGGAGAGGGGGGGCGTGGTGTTCATATGAACTTACCTTGCCGGCCCCGCAAACCGCATCGGAAGCGCGGGCAGGCGGAATTGTGGAGGCGCGAAGCGGAGTTGAACCGCTGTACGAGGTTTTGCAGACCTCTGCCTAGCCGCTCGGCCATCGCGCCGCGAAACCCGCAGGGAACACCTCCGGGAGGTTACTTCTTGATGGCCTGATTGATGCGCGCTCGAACCCGCTTGTTGCGGCGGTCACGGCGGACGCGTTTCAGGCGCTTACGTAGCTGTTGTCCCATAACGGGGGCGTAACTTATCAGTACCGTCTCGGGTTGTCAACTCAAACACGGGCCGCGCCTATGTGCCGCGCCTACGTGCGGTCGTCGAGCGCCACGACGCCCGGCAGGGCCTTGCCCTCGAGGAACTCGAGACTGGCGCCGCCGCCGGTACTGATGTGCGTCATCTTGTCGGCCAGGCCGCTCTTGTTCACAGCGCTGACGCTGTCGCCGCCACCGATGATGCTTACGGCGCCGCTGGCGGCGACAGCCTGGCAGACGGCCGTCGTGCCCTGGGCGAAGGCCGGCATCTCGAAGCAGCCCATGGGGCCGTTCCAGACGACGGTGCGCGCCGTGCGGATGGCGTCGGCGTAGAGGGCCGCCGTGCGCGGGCCGATGTCCAGCGCCATCCAGCCGGCGGGTATCTCGTTGCCGGTAACCTGCGTGCGGGCGTCGGCGGCGAACTTGTCGGCGCAGATGTTGTCGACCGGCAGCAGGAACTTCACGCCTTTGGCGGCGGCGCTGGACAGCATCTGCCGCGCGTAGTCGAGCTGTTCGGGCTCGCAGAGCGACTTGCCGACATCGTGGCCCTGGGCCTTGAGGAAGGTGTAGGCCATGCCGCCGCCGATGATCAGGACATCCACCTTGGTCAGAAGATTCTGCACGACGGCCAGTTTGTCGGAGACCTTGGCGCCGCCCAGTATCGCCACGAATGGCCGGGTGGGGTTCTCGACCGCGCCGCCGAGATACTCGATCTCCTTCTCCATCAGGAAGCCGGCGACGTTGGCCTTCATGTACTTGCAGACGACGGCGGTCGAGGCGTGCGCGCGGTGGGCGCTGCCGAAGGCGTCGTTGCAGTAGACGTCGCCGTAGGAGGCGAGCTTCTTGGCCATAGCCTTCTGCTTCTCCTTGAGGGCGGCCTTCTTCTGCTTGTAGACCTCCTCGCTCATGTCGTCGGTCTTCTTGACCTTGCCCTCCTCCTCGGCGTAGAAGCGCGTATTCTCCAGCATCAGCACGTCGCCGGGCTTGAGGGCCGCGGCCTGGGCTTCGGCGGCCAGGCAGTCGGGCGCAAAGGCCACGGGGCGCCCCAGGATCCGGGCCAGGTATTCGGCCACGGGCTTCAGCGAGAAATCGGCCTCATAGCCCTTGCCCTTCGGACGCCCCAGGTGGCTCATCAGCACCAGGCTGCCGCCCTGGTCGAGAACGTAACGGATCGAGGGCAGGGCGCCCTGGATGCGGGTGTCGTCGCCGATTACGCCGTCCTTGATGGGCACGTTGAAATCAACGCGCATCAGCACGCGCCGGCCCTTGAGAGTGACATCGCGAAGCGTCTTCTTGTTCATTCTGGGATGCTCCTGGCTAACGGGAAAAACCGAAGCGGACAGGAATTCCCTTTTCGATGTGGAAATCCCGCGACCGCAACGTGCGAAAGACCCCAATAGATTAGCACACCGGTTTGCCGTAGGCAAACGGTTCCGCATAGCTTGGGCTTGCATAAATTGTCCGATTTGTGTCAAATGGCGTCTGACTGGACGGTGGGTCGGCTGTTGCGCGGCCCGTCGTCTCACTTTTTTGGCGCCGTTGCGCCGGGAGCTTTTCATGCGTTGGACCCGTTCTCTGATCAACACGTTGCGCGAGGAACCTCAGGAAGCCGAGATCGCCAGCCACAAGCTCATGCTGCGCGCGGGCCTGATCCGCCGGCTGGGCGGCGGGCTCTACACCTTCATGCCGTTGGGACTGCGATCCCTGCGCAAGGTCGAGCGCATCGTGCGCGAGGAGATGGACCGGGCCGGGGCGCTCGAGATCCTGATGCCGGCGCTGCAACCCTCCGAGCTTTGGGAGCAATCTGGTCGCCTTGGTTCGATGGGGGCCAGCATGTTCCGCCTGCACGACCGCGCCGACCGCACGATGGTGCTGGGGCCCACGCACGAGGAGGTGGTGACCGACCTGGTGGCGCGCGAGATCAATTCCTACCGCCAGCTGCCCTGCACCCTCTACCAGATCCAGACCAAGTTCCGCGACGAGATCCGGCCGCGCTTCGGGCTGATGCGCGCCAAGGAATTCATCATGAAGGACGCCTACAGCTTCGACGTCAGCCTCGAAGCGGCCGACGTCAGCTACCAGGCGATGTACGCGGCCTATGTGCGCATCTTCGCCCGCTGCGGTCTTGAGACGCGCCCGGTTGAGGCCGACACCGGCGACATCGGCGGCAACTGGTCGCACGAGTTCATGGTCATGGCCGACGCCGGCGAGGATGCTGTCATCATCTGCGATGCCTGCGAATACGCGGCCAACCAGGAACGCGCCGAGCGCCGGCGACCGGATCCCGCTACGACCGGCGGTGCGACGCCGCCGGTCGAGGCGGTCGCCACACCGGGCGCCCGCACGATCGCCGAGGTGGCGGCCTTCCTGGGCTGTCCGCAAAACCAGCTCGTCAAGACGATCATCTGCCTCGTGGACGGGCGGCCGGCGGCCGTGCTGGTCGACGGCGACCGCGAGCTCTGCCTGCCGAAGCTCAAGCGCGCGCTGAACGCCCGCACCGTGGAACTGGCGGACGATGAGACGATCCGCAAGGTCACCGGCGCGCCGGTGGGTTTTGCCGGGCCGGCCGGGCTCTCCATCCCGGTCTATGCCGACCAGGCGCTGCAGGGCGCGCTTGACCGCGTCGGCGGCGCCAACCGCGCCGACACGCATGTGCGCCACCTGGACCTGGAGCGCGACGCGAAGGTTGCGGCCTACCATGATCTGGTGGTCGTCGGCGAGGGCGACGGATGCCCGCGGTGCGCCGGGCGCCTCGGCGTCAAGCGCGGTATCGAGGTAGGGCATGTCTTCAAGCTCGGGACCAAGTACACGCAGGCTTTCGGGGCGCGCTTCCTTGGCGAGCAGGGTGGGGCAGCCGAGACGATGGTCATGGGCTGCTACGGTATCGGAGTGACCCGCACACTGCAGGCGGTCATCGAGCAGTGCCGTGACAACGACGGCATCCGCTGGCCGGTCTCGGTGGCGCCCTACACGGTCGCACTGCTGCTGCTGGATCCGCGCGACGCAGCGGTGTGCGCGGCGGTGGAGCGTCTGGAGGCCGAGCTCGAGTCCCGCGGTCTCGACGTCCTGGTGGACGACCGCGACGAGCGCCCCGGCGTCAAGTTCAAGGACGCCGACCTGATCGGCGCGCCTTTCCGTGTGGTGGCGGGATCGAAGGCGCTGGCGAAGGGCTGCGTCGAGGTGCGTCCGCGCGGCGCGCGGGAGAGCGAGTTGGTGCCCGTGGACGGGGCGGCGGCCTGGCTCGAGGCGCGCCACAGCGAGGCGCTGCGGACTTTGAACGGCGAGTAAAAGGAGCGGCGACATGGCAAAACGCGTAAAGACAGCAAGGCGCGGGCGGCGCCCGCGCGCGGCCCACGCGACGATGACCCGGCGCGAACTGGCGCAGAAGGTCAACGAGCGTCTGGGACGTTTCATTACGGACGGTGACATGCTCGAGTGCGTGCAGACGATGATCGACTGCATGGCCGAGGCGATGCTGGAGGGCCGCCACATCGAGTTCCGGGACTTCGGCGTCTTCGAGGTCGTGAGACGCAAGGCGCGTCTGGGGCGCAACCCCCGGAAGCCCGACGAGCTCTATCCGATTCCCGCGCGCAAGATCGTCAAGTTCAAGATGGCCCGCAAGCTCGCGGAACAGCTCGCTCCATGATGATTCGTCCATGTTGAAACGGTCAATATCAGATATGAATCCCACTGAACCTTTCTCCCTCGAGCCGCCGCGCGGCATGCGCGACTTCTATCCCGAGGAGATGGCGTGGCGCGAGCGCGTCTTCGACGCCTTCCGCCGCGCCGCCGTGCTATTCGGTTTCGAGCCCTACGACGCCTGCGTCGTCGAGCGCCTGGAGATCCTCCAGCGCAAGAGCGGCGAGGAGGTCGCGGCGCAGATCTACGCCTTCGAGGACAAGAGCGGCCGCCGCCTGGCGCTGCGTCCCGAAATGACTCCCACATTGGCCCGCATGGTGGCGGCGCGCCAGGGACGCCTGGCCTTCCCGATCAAGTGGTCGGCCATCGCGCAGTGCTTCCGCTACGAGCGCATGACGCGCGGCCGGAAACGCGAGCACTACCAGTGGAACCTCGACATTGTCGGCGAGGCGGGAGTCTCCGCGGAGGCCGAGGTGCTGGCCGCCGCCGCGCAGGCGCTGCGGCTGATGGGCATGCCAGACTCGGCCTACCGCATCCACGTCAGCAGCCGCGCGCTGCTGGGAGAACTGCTGCTGAAGCTGGGCATCGAGGCGCGTCACCATGCCGCCGTCTTCCTGGCGCTGGACAAGCGCGGCAAACTGCCGGACGAGGAGATCGCCGGGTTGATGGTGGGGGAGGGGCTGCCGCCGGAGATGACCGCGCGCGCCTTCGAGCTGATGGCAGTTGAGAGCCTCGACCAGGCGGCACGGCTGGCCGGCGCCGACTCGCCGGGCGTGGCGCGCCTGCGCGAGCTCTTCGCGCTGACGCAGCGTTACGGCATTGCCGACAGGCTGTGTTTCGACATCGCCGTGATCCGCGGGCTGGCCTACTACACCGACATCGTCTTCGAGGCCTTCGACACGCGGCGGCAGTTCCGCGCCATCTTCGGCGGCGGGCGTTACGACAGCCTGCTGACCACCATGGGCGGCGCGCCAACGCCGGCGGTGGGGCTGGGTTTCGGCGACGTGGTGGTGGTCGAGGTGCTCAAGGAACTGCTGGGACCGGAGGCGGCTCGGCCGCGCGAGGGCTTCGCCGTGGGCTACATGTTCGACGCGCAACGCGAAGCGGCCGTGACCCTGGCCACGCGCCTGCGGAACGAGGGGCGGCCGGTCGGTCTGGCACTGGCCCCGCAGAAGCCCAAGGCCTTCTTCGCGCGCGCCGGCGCCGGCACCAGCCGTGAAGCGGTCTTCATCGGCCCCGACGACGTGGCCGCGGGCCGGGCACGCCTCAAGAACCTGGACACGCGCGAGGAGCGCGAGATTCCGTTGTGAAGCCAGGAGAGGACTGTGACCACAGCCACAGCCGGACTTGACGTTACACTGCCAGTTTAGTATAACGCGGACTGTTTTCCTGTAGCGAGGGGCGCTTAGCTCAGTTGGTTAGAGCGCTACTTTCACACGGTAGAAGTCACAGGTTCGAATCCTGTAGCGCCCACCAGGAATTCTTTTTGCCATCTGTAACAAGTTTTATTTCACGGTTCATGTTCGAAGTTTGTTTTCCGCGGCCGCAACGTCGCATAATATATGTTATGTTAAGTACAGGGCATTCCAACGCTTCTTTCCTTTGAATGTCACTTTGTTGTGTCGTAATACTGCTTGATGCGCCGCCCGTCGCGATCTAGCTCGATAATCACCAGATCAAGATCGTTCTGCGTAAAACGACGGATCAGGTTTTCCGCACGGCGGCGATTTGTCATTTCGATGCTGTTTACAGAACGCACAACATCTCCCTCGTGCAGCCCGACAGCATCGAAGAAATCCGACTCGCCCCTGATCGCCACCCGGTAGCCCTCGATCCTGCGCGCATCGTCGTAGACTGGCGCCAGTGAATCGAAGACCTTTACCAGACGCTCGGGCCGGTCCATCAGTTCCTGGTAATAGTCCATGATGGCCACCCGGCTGAAACTCCAACTGTTGGTTCCCGTCCGTTCACCACCGAAGCGCGAAAGCCCCTCGCCACCGTGCCCTTCGCCATCCATCTCTTTTGCCACACCCGTCCCCGGCAGAAGAACTACGCTCCGCCCGTCGCGCACGAGACACTCCTCGCCGTCAGGCCCTACAACCCAGACTTCGGCGCTGGCAATCGACTTGACCGTGACCGATGCTTCCAACACCTCGCCGACCCGCAGCCGCCTCTGCCGCCCTGAGCTCTTTTCCTCGATAAATGCAGTCGATCTTGCAGAATCGGCCGCATTCAGCATGACACCGACCAGCCGGTAGCGATCAGCAATCCTCCCCGCTGATGGCCGTGTATCGGGCTCCTCAAGCGCCTGAAAGAGACTCTCGAAATCCGGATTCAGCGGCGGCAAATGCCAGTCAGGAAGCGAAACAATTCCGCGGGCGGTTTTCTCGTTTTTGAGAACGCGAATCGCCTTCATTGTGCGCCACTGCCGCCAGGCGCTGGCCATCGATATCAGCGCGAGCAGTATTGCGGCACTCGTCAGAAGCTGAAAATAGAACGCATGTCGTCGTGAAAGACTCATAAGCCGGATTCTGTTGGCCTGCGAACAGGTCAAGGTCATTTGTCTGTGCGATCAACCCGAGAACGCCTCCCGCGGACGGGAACGGTGCGGGCCGCACCTTCGTTCTCCTATTTGATCTTGCTCCGGGTGGGGTTTACCTAGCGACCGGGCTCTCGCCCTGTCCGGTGGTCTCTTACACCACCTTTTCACCCTTGCCGTCGGCCTTGCGGCCGGTTGGCGGTTTGTTTCTGTGGCACTTTCCATCGGTGCCGATATGGCAGCACCTTTCCCGCGTATTCCACGGGACACCCTGCCCTGCGGAGTCCGGACTTTCCTCCCCCACCCTCTTGCGAGGATGGCGGCGACCTTCGTCAAACACGACGACATGCATTTTGTTTGTAGCACAGGCGCTGCTTCAGGACAAGGGAAATCGCGCAAATATCGCGCAAACATTCGCCTTGCAGCCTGAACGGATATTTCGGATATTGGCGTCAAAGGAACAACCACTCATGAACAACGGCAAGCTCATCTACCGCGGCAAATCCAAGGACGTCTACGAACTGCAGCACGGCCCCCACGCCGGGAAGTACCGGCTGGTCTTCACCGACCGGGCCACGGGCTACATCGAGAACGGCAAACCGGTCTTCGATCCCGGCTACGACGTGGTCGTCGGCGAGATCCCCGGCAAGGGCGCGATCGCCTGCCGCTTCGCCACGCACTTCTTCAAGCTTCTAAAAGCCCGGGGCGTGCCCTCGCACTTCATCGACTCGCCTGCCGCGAACGAGATGCTCGTGGAGCCCGCCATCCCCCTAAGCATGCCGGTGCAAGCGCCTGGCGTCGACGGTGCCGCCCCGCTGCTCAACCTGGAGTTCACCTGGCGCAACAACGCGACCGGCAGCTTCTGGCGGCGCTACCCCTTCGTCAAGCCCTGCAAGAACGTCAACAAGGTCGTCGAGGCCTGGACCAAGGGCGACACCGACATCCTGATCACGCTCGAGGCCATCGAGGCGACCGGCGCGATGAGCATGGTCGAGATCGCCTCCAGCGTGGCCCTCGTGCGCAACGTGGCCGAGATCGTCTCGCAGGAGTTCGCCGCCAACGGGCTGCACGTCGTCGACGGCAAATTCGAACTCGGCCGCCTGAAGTACGGCGACGGCAGCATCGTGATCATCGACGAGATCTCGCCCGACGTCCTGCGCGTCTGCAAGGGCTACGCGCCCGACAACTGCGGCGACTGCACGGCCTACCCGGCTTGCGCCGCCACCCGCTGCGCCGACGGCAAGCGGACGATCAAGAACCGTAACCAGGTGCCGGCATCCGACTTCGTGAAAATATTCCTGCGCTGACCGCGTCAAAGATGATTCCGATCAACGCTCTTCCAGGTCACGGTGACGGCATGATCCCGGCCGTCGCCGTACAGTGGAATCTGTCCGTCGGGCCGGGGGGCGCCGTCGACGACCACGTCGGGTGCGGCGCCGGGCGGTGCGGGCTGCACGGCGATGTGGTAGGTCGCGCCGCCATGACGGTACGTGACCTGGAAGTTGCCCGGGCCCGTTGACGGCAGCCGCGGGACGACCTTCAGGTGATCGGGGTGGCGCTCGATCCCGAGCAGCGTCTCGACGGCCAGGCGGTACATCCAGGCGGCCGCGCCGGTGTACCAGCTCCAGCCGCCGCGTCCCGTGTGGGGCGGGACGCTGTAGATGTCGGCGGTCATCACGTAGGGTTCGACCCGGTAGCGCGCGGCGGCGGCAGGCGTGTCGGCATGCGTCGTTGGGGTGAGCATGCGGAAGAGCTGCCAGGCCGTGTCATGCTCGCCCAGTTCGGCGAAGGCCATGGCCGTCCAGATCGCGGCGTGCGTGTACTGGCTGCCGTTCTCGCGGATGCCCGGCGGATAGCTCTTGATGTAGCCGGGATCGCGGGGGGTCTTGTCGAAGGGCGGATCGAGCAGCAGGATCAGGCCGTCGTCGGGCCGGATCAGGTGCGTGCGGACCGACGCCATGGCGCGCTGGGCCCGTCCGGCCAGGCCCGCCCCGCTGAGCACCGCCCAGCTCTGGCTGATGGCGTCGAGGCGGCACTCCTCGTCGGCAGCCGTGCCGAGGGGCGTGCCGTCGTCGAAAGTGGCGCGGCGGTACCAGTCGCCGTCCCAGGCCGCCGACTCGGTGCGCGCGGCCAGCGTCTCGCGTTCCTCGCGGCACCATGCGGCCGTCGCCTCGTCGCCGCGCAGCCGGGCGACCGCCTCGAAGCGCCGCAGCGTGTCGCAGACGAACCAGGCCATCCAGACGCTCTCGCCGCGTCCGCCGCGGCCCACGCGGTTCAGTCCGTCGTTCCAGTCGCCGCCGCCGATCAGCGGCATCCCATGGGCACCGAAGGCGAGGCTGATGCGGATGGCGCGCAGGCAGTGCTCGTAGAGCGGGGCCGTCCCGGACGTCGGCAGGTGCTGGTCGTAGCGGCTCTCCTCGTCCTCGGCCAGCGGGCGTGCGTCGAGGAAGGGCGCGGGTTCGTCGAGCACGGCGGCATCGCCCGTGGCCATCACGTAGCGGGCAACGGCCTGGGGCAGCCAGAGGCGGTCGTCGGAGATGCGGGTGCGGACGCCCGCGCCGGTGGGCGGGTGCCACCAGTGCTGGACATCGCCCTCGCGGAACTGGCGCGAGGCGCAGAGCAGAATCTGATCGCGCAGCAGGGCGGGTTCGGCGTGCACCAGGGCCATGGCATCCTGCAACTGGTCGCGGAAGCCGAACGCGCCGCCCGACTGGTAGTAACCGCTGCGTCCCCAGAGGCGGCAGGACAGGACCTGGTAGAGCAGCCAGCCGTTGACCAGCGCGTTGAAGGCCGGTTCGCCGGGGAGGTCGACACGGACCGCCCCGAGGACGCGGCTCCAGTGTTCCCATACCGCCTCGAGCGCGGCACGGGCGCCGGCGGGGCCGCCGTACTGGCGGAACAGCCGCCGCGCCTCGTCGACCTCGTCCGTGGCGCCCAGCGTGAAGACCACCTCGTGCGACTCGCCGGGGGCCAAGTCGAGGAAGGTCTGCAGCACGGCGGCCGGATCGTAGCGCGCGCCGGTGCGTCCGGAGAGCCGTTCGCGGGCCAGGGCGGCGGGCCGCTCCAGCGAGCCGTTGCGGCCGAGGAATTCGGTTCGGTCGCCGTCGGCGAGGAATTCGTCCTCGCTGCATGAGGCGAAGACGACACGTTGCGGGAAGATACGGCTGTAGGGGTTGCGGGCGAGGAGCAGGCCGCTCTGACTGTCGGTCTCGGTGTGGATGTGCATCAGGTTGTCGTGACGCCATTCGCCGAGTACGAGCTCGTGGAAGGCCGTCAGCGAGACCCGGCGCTGGCGGTCGGAGGTGTTGGTCAGCTTGACGACCGCGCAGCGGACCGGCGCGTCGAGCGCGGCGTAGAGCCACAGCTCGCTGGCCAGGCCGTCTTCGGTGTGTTCAAACACGCTATAGCCGAAGCCGTGCCGGCAGACGGTGCCCGCCCGCCCGGGCGCCGGGCGCGGCGTGAGCGACCAGTAGCGGCCCGTCGCCTCGTCGCGCAGATAGAAGGCCTCGCCGGTGGGATCGCCGACCGGATCGTTGTGCCAGGGGGTCAGGCGGTATTCGTGGGCGTTGTCGACCCAGGTGTAGAGGCCGCCGCTCTCGGAGACCACCATGCCGAGGCGCCGGCCGGCGATGACGTTGACCCACGGGGCCGGCGTCGCCTCGCCCGGTTCGAGCCTGATGATGTATTCCCGTCCGTCGGGCGTGAAGCCGCCCATGCCGTTCTCGATGATGCGCGGACGCGGCGCCAGCGGTTCCGGCGCCTCCTCGGATCCTTCCGCCTCTGGTTCGAGCGGCGGCGGGGGCCGGCGCGGGCTGTAGTGGCGTTCGACCTGCTCGCGCAGGCTCTCGGCGCCGTCGGTCAGGACAACGCGGGCCACGCTCTGGAAGAGAATCCGGTCTTCCTCGGAGAGGTTCTCGATGCGCCGGAGGAAGATGCCGCCGGGCTTGTCGAGACGGTCGGCCACGGGGCTGGCGTTGATGGCGGTTAGGATGCGGTCGTTGAGCGTGGCGCGGTAGCCGGAGAAGTCCTCGTTGAGGATGACCAGGTCGCTCTCCAGGCCCTTCAGGCGCCAGTAGGCGTGCGCCCGCAGCACATCCGTGACGAGATCCAGGTGGCGGATGTCGCCGATGCGCAGGAGGATGATCGGCAGGTCGCCGGAGATGCCGAAGCGCCAGAGCCCCTGCTGGCCCAGGCGGTTGCTGGCGACGACGGTCCAGGGTGCCCGGTTGCGCGGGTTGGCATAGAGGACCGAACTGGCCAGGCGGCCAAAAACCTGTGTCTCGGCCTCGGTGACATTGAGCAGGCGCATGACGATCTGGCTGTGCGACCAGGCCATGTCGAACGCACGGTCGACGAAGTGGCGGTCGCGGTACTTCTCGGCCAGGGCGACGGCCGCCTCGCGGCTGGTCGCGGCGCCGCAGATCAGGAAGGCCTGCCGCGGGTCGTCGGTAGTCACGGTGACGGGCTGGCGCACGGCGGCGATCGGATCGAGCACGAATCCGGCCGTGTTGGAGAGCGCGGCCGTTTCCCCGGCCGGGTTCTCGAGCGCGACCGGATGGGCGGGCGTGCGGTTCCGTCCCAGGAAGCGGGCGCGGTCGGTCTCGCCACTGGCGCGCCCCGTCTGTCCCGGGACGCAGAGCTGGTGAAAGTACCAGACTTCAGGTTCGCGGTCGTCGCGGCGGCGTCGCGTGCAGAGGACGGTCTCCCCGCCCGGCAGGATCTCGGTCTGGACGAACAGGCTGCTGAAGACCCGGTGGGCAAGGTCGGCGGCCGGAGGCGCCAGCACAACTTCGGCATAGGAGGTCAGTTCCAGGCGCCGCTCCAGGCGTCCACGGTTGTTGAGCGTGACGCGGCGGATCTCGACATCGTCCTCGGGCGAGACGCAGATTTCCGTCTGCGTCTCGATATCGAAGACCCCGCGGCGGAACTCGGCGCGTCCCTGGGTGAAGATTGCCTCCTCCCGGTCGGCGCGGCGGCAGCGGGGTTGAAAGGTGTTGGACCAGACGTCGCCGGTCGCGACGTCGCGCAGATAGAGGAAGGTCCCCCAGTTGTCGCGGGTGAAATCCTCGCGCCAGCGCGTGAGGGCCAGCCCGTGCCAGCGGCTGAAACTGCCGCCGGCATGGGTGACCATCACATGGTAATTGCCGTTGGAAAGCAGGTGCGCCTCGGGAACCGGCAGGTCGGGATCGGTGATGCGGCGCAGGGTCTCGCCGCTGTCGCCGGCCGCCGTGGCGCTGGTCGACGCCGCCTCTCTCCGGTGGGGATGAATAACCGGCGAGACGTCGGGCATGCGTTCCTGCAGCAGCACTTCGATCGCCCGCACGGCGGGATCGGCCATGAACCGGCGCGTCATGGGCGCATCATGCAGCAGGTGGGAGAGCGCCATCAGTCCCATGCCCTGGTGGTGCGACATGTAGCAGCGGACGACCGCGCGCGTCTTGCCACGCGGCACGCGCGACGGCGTGTAGTCGATGGCCTCGACCAGGCCATAGGTGCCGAGCGCCTCTTCACGCGTGATCAAGCGGTCGAGGTTGGCGCAGGCGGCTGCCGGTACAAAGGGTAGCGTCAACAGCGTCGCGTAGGGCGCGACGACCAGATCGTCGGAAAGGCCGCGCTTCAGTCCCAGCCCCGGCACGCCAAACGCGCGGTACTGGTAGACATGGTGCGCGTCGGTGGCGTGATAGCACGACTCCGAGATGCCCCAGGGAATCTGGCGTTGTTGTCCGTAGCGGATCTGGCGTTCGATGACGGCGCGGTAGGTGCGATCCATCAGCGTGCCGGAATACGTCGGCATGATGAGCGCCGGCATGAGATATTCGAACATGGAGCCGCTCCAGGAGACCAGGGCCGCCCCCCCGCCGCGGCCGGCCAGCAGGCGTCCCAGGGCAAACCAGTGGGCAAGGGGCGCCTGTTCCCCGGCGATCATCAGAAAACTGGTCACACGGGCTTCCGAGGCCAGCAGGTCGTAGCAGGAGGGATCGAGGCGCCGGGCATCGACATCGAAACCGATGTGGATCAGTTCGCGCTGAGGGTTGTACAAAAAACGGAAATCCATTTCCATCGCGAGCTGGTGGCACCGTTCCGCCAGCCGTTCGAGCGCCTGCACCAGTGCGGCAGCCCGGGCCGCCACGGCGCGCGCCTCCGCCGTCACCGGCGCGAGCTGGGCGGCTTGCCGGAGCGACAGGTCCGGCGGGAGCGCAGTGCCAAACGGTTCCGAGAAGTCGGCCTGGTCCTGGCAGAGGCGGCGGAAGGTCTCGCACCAGGCCCTGATTCCCGGAGGGCCTTCCGCATCCGGGCGCTCGGTCAGCCGCGCAGCCACCTTCAGCAGCGCCCGCAACCGCGCCAGGCGTTCGGGTGGCGTGACGGGAGGCGCGACCAGTAGCAGTTGGGCTTCGTAGATCTGCTTCACCAGATCGGCGCCCCCCTGCTGCTGCGCCGCCTCCTCCCGGAGCACCCCCAGTGTGTCGCCCAGACCCTCCCAGACCTGCGGCGGGAGCGCGGGACGCCGGACCAACTCCAGCAGCCCGTTGCGCAGCAGCAGCAGCCCGGCGACCAGGTTGCCGCTATCCACGCTCGAGACATAGCGGGGCGGCAACGGTTTCAGTTCCCGCGTATCGTACCAGTTGTAGAAATGCCCGCGAAACCGTTCCAGGCGATCCATCGTGTCGAGCATCTTCGTCATCCGGTCGATCATCGTCCCGGTGGAGAGGTAGCCGAAGTCCCAGGCCGTGAGCAACGCGTTGAGGCCAAAGGACAGGTTCGTGGGCGACGTGCGGGAGGCGATCATCGGCGCCGGCGTCTCCTGGAAGTTGTCGGGGGGGAGCCAGTTCTCTTCCGCCGAGACGAAGTCGTCGAAATAGTGCCAGATGCGGCAGGCCAGCCGGTGCAGGAGCCGCCAGTGCTCCGCCGTGAGGACCGGTGTGCGGTGCCGGAGGGGACGGCTCACGCCCCAGGCGGCCAGGGGCGCCAGGAGCCACAGCAGCGCCAGCGGCACCAGGGCGGGGATCGCCGCCCGGCGCAGGGCGGAGACCAGGGTGACGGCCAGCAGCGCGGTGACCGGTGCCACCCACATCTCGGCGAGAAAACCGCCCAGCGTGCGGCGCGCGTTGCGCCGCCGGTACTGCGGGAGATGCCAGCACAAGAGCCCGCGACGCGTGAAGGGCAGTCTCAGCGCCGAGCGCGCGAAAGCGCACAGGGCGATCCAGGCCTCGTACGGCAGCACGCTGATCGCGAAGAGCGGTTGCGCGACGTGACGCAAGACCGCCACACCCCAGGCACGGAGATGGAGTCGCATGCCGCGCTCGTGCGGTTTGCGCAACAGGAGACTGACTGAACGGACGACGCCGGTCAGACCCATCACCGTCAGCGCAAACAGCGTCCACCAGAGCGGCGGCACGGGGCCGATCGACCAGCCGGCGAGCAGCAGCGCCAGCATGGCGGGCGCAAAGAGCCCGCGCCGCAGATTGTCGAGAATCTTCCATTGCGCCAACCGGGAGACGGGCTGACGTCGCGCGCGACGGGCATCGCGCAACGGCGGACGCCGTCCCAGCCAGCGGATGATCTGCCAGTCGCCCCGCATCCAACGGTGCTGGCGGCTGATTTCGCTCAGGTACGAGGCCGGGGAATCCTCGTAGACTTCCACGAAGCCGAGCAGGCCGGAACGGGCATAGCTGCTCTCGATCAGGTCGTGGCTCAGGATCAGGTTTTCGGGAAAGCGATCCCCAAGCGCCTGGCGGAACGCGTCGACATCGTAGATCCCTTTCCCCACGTACGACCCCTCGCTGAAGAGATCCTGATAGACATCCGAGACCTCGCGCGTATAGGGGTCCAGCCCCGCTTCGCCACACGACAGCCGCGCGTAGAGGCTGCGGTTGGCCGACGCCAGGCGGATGGAGACCCGCGGCTGCAGAATGGCATAGCCCTCGACGACCCGGCCGCACGCCGGATCAAAACGCGGCCGGTTCAGCGGATGCGCCATGGCGCCCACCAATCCCCGGGCGGCGGTGCAGGGCAGGTCGGTGTCCGCATCGAGCGTGATCACATAGCGGATCAAGGGCAGCACCTCCCGGTCGCCGACCATCAGCGTGAAGGCCTCGTGTGCACCGCCGCGGAGCAGGGCATTGAGCTGGGCGAGCTTGCCGCGCTTCCGTTCATACCCCATCCAGGTCCGTTCATGGGGATTCCAGACCCGGGGGCGGTGGAAAAGGTGGAAGGGGGGCGGCGCCTCCTGGCGCGCATAGCGCGCATTCAATTTCTCGATCCCTTCCCGCGCCCGCCGCAACAGGTCGTTATCCCCCGGCAGCCTCTCGGTGGCGGCATCGGGAAAGTCGGTCAGCAGGGCAAACTGGAGGTGCGGATCGCGGTTGCCGAGATAGTGGATTTCGAGCCGTTCGAGCAGCGTGTCCAGCGTGTGCGCGCCCGTCAGCAGCGCCGGCACCACGACCAGGGTGCGGTGGGCGGCGGGAATGCCGCCCGAAAAATCGAGCCGCGGCAGGGGATGGGGCGCGACATGCGCGGTGACCGCGAAATTGACGAGCGACAGGGCGAGGGTCGAGGCCGGGATGCACGCGGCGGCCGTTAAAATCCAGAACCGCCAGTCGGCGCAGGGCATGCCGCAGAGCACGGCTGGCCAGGCGGCAATCAGCAGGGTGCCGCCGAAAACGGCCGCCAGGTAGAAGAAGAGCCGGTAGCGCCGGAAGAGCAGGCCCAGGGCGTAGCGGAGCGTCCAGGGGCAGCCCAGCCGCCTGCGGAACTGGAAGCGGTCGCCTCCCACCAGCCAGGAGCCGACATGCCG
>CAYRPP010000014.1:0-14948 GCA_964426115.1 uncultured Lentisphaerales bacterium
CTGGCTGCCGCTCAACAGCATCCGCCCGATGGCGCGCCCCGGCGATACTTACCACGCGCGCTCCGCCTACTCGTCGGGCCTGGTCATGAACCTCGAGAGGTATAGTTTGTGGGATTTCAGGCAACCCGGTTTCCCGTGGAACTGGGTCCGCCAGCGGCTCGTCGAGGCCAGGCGTCTGCGCCCGTATTTCTGCGGCGACTTCTATCCCCTGACGCCCTGCGTCTTCGACCTCGATTCCTGGATGGCGTATCAACTGCTCCTTCCCGAGAAACAGGAAGGCGCGGTGCTCGCGTTCCGCAGACCGGCAAGTTCAATGACTGCCGGGTGTTTCCGCCTCTACGGACTGGACGCGGAGGCAGCCTACGCGTTCGAGGACGCCGACGACGGCCGGACCTGGCGGACAAGCGGACGCGAACTGATGGAGAAGGGCCTGGCGCTCTCCATGGATATTCCGCGTTCCAGCCGACTGCTTTTCTTTAGACGCCGCGCGAATTCCGCGGATTCCGCCCTGTAGTCGGGCCGATCACGAAGGGTTGAGCACGCTTTCATGTATGAGCGGAATGTCGTAGAATGTTTCGAACATGGACACGTCATGCGTAGGATGGTCCTGGATGGGGTTGAACAGCAAGAAGAAGCGAGAAATATGAGCTCTGCCATTTCCCGTAGGTTGTTTATCACGTTCACGGTAGGCGCGGTCGTGTCGGGTGCCGGCATGCTGCGGGCCGCCGCGGTTCCGCCGAGTCCGGAGTGGCCGACGAACCTCACCTCGCGCGTAGCGCCTCCGCGGCTGATCCCGGAGCGCTTTGCCGCCTCCGGATCGGTGGAGGCGATTGCGATCCCCCTGGACGGATGGAAGGTGGTCTGGCCGGGGCAGAAGCCGGAGGACCGGGACGCCTCTATCGCGGGCATCGCCATCGCCCGCACCAACGCCGTCATCGCGGGGCTCTCGTATCCCGCCCTGCAACTGACCTTCACCCGCGGCGTCTACAAGACGCGCCCGCTTGTCGAGTTGGACTTCCCCTTCAACGCCGACGTCTGGAACGTCATGGCGTTCAAGGGCAAGGTGGAGACCTCCGCTGGCCTCCAGCCGCTCGGGTTTGACATCGACATGCAGCGCTACGGCTACGAGGCGGCCTGGCACAACAGCTTCCGCGACAATTTCGGCGTGGCCGTCTACGACGGTAAGTTCGACTGGGCCGCCGTGGCCGTTCCCACCACGCATTTCCTCTACCACCTGAAACGCGGCGACCCCGGCGTGGACGGATTCCGTGAGTTCCAGTGGGACATGCGCGAGGAGGATCACTCCTGCAACAAGGGTTTTGTCCGCGACCGCGCGAAGAACCTGCGGTTCTTCTACGAGACGAGGGATCTGCCGACCAACGCCACCGTCGTCGTGACCATCGCCGCGCCCGTGCTGGTCAAGGGTGCCCACATCCGCTGCGACGAGCCGGTGCGGTACGCCGCCTGGACGAACTTCGTCGCGACGTACAAGCCCGATCTGAGCGATTCCAGCAAGTATCTCGGCCCGCCGGAGACGGGGCGGCTGGCGAAGCCCATCCCCCTGGCGCGGAACGGCAAGGCGCTCGCCGAGATCGTGTGCGACTTCTCGGATGACATCCTGATCGACCGCTGGTTCCCGAGGAAGACGCAGTCCGTCGAACTGCTGCGTTCGGGCGGTTTGGAGCGGGACGTCGCGTCGCTCGCTGCGCGGGAGCTGAAGTACTGGCTCGACGAGATCACCGGCGGCAACTTCCCGCTGCTGCTCAAGCCGAGCACGAACGCCTGCCCCCGCATTTTCCTCGGGGCTGGTTTCGCCCAGCGCCATTTTGCCGCGGACATCGCCGAACTGGCGAAAGCACAGGCCGCCGACGGGTTCGCCGTGCGCGAGAAGGACGGCGACATCTACATCTTCGGCGCCTGCCCCGCCGGCACGCTGTACGGTGTGACGACGTTCATCGAGAACAACGCGGATATCATCTGGGCCATGCTCGACAAGGCCAGCACGGTCTACACGCGCAACCCCAACCTCGACGCGGTCTGGGGCAACGCGATCGACAAGCCCGTCTTTGTGCTGCGCGGCTGGGGCGGTCAAAGCGGCCTGTGGGGCAGCCGCAACCGCATCAACTATCTTGGCGGCGGGCCGGACAAGATCGGCATTCCCGGCGGCCACATCCTCTGTCCGCAGTACTATGACCACTCCGAAGGCGTGCAGCGTTTCAACCCGATTTTCAACGGCAAGCGCGTCAAGAACTGGAGCGAGTACCGAACCCTGGCCTGCCTGACGGATCCCGATTTCGCCGCCTACACCCGGGAATGGTTCTCGGATGCCAGGTTCAAGGACAACGACCGGTATGCCTTCATGGATGGCCTGGACGACAATCACGGCGTCTGCACCTGCCCGAGGTGTTCCGCGCCGATCAAGACCAAGGACGGTCGGATCATCACGCCGAAGGACTACAATGAGTACTACTCCGCCTGGATCTTCCGCCAGTTCAACAACCTCGCCGAGCTCCGCGACAAGCAGTGGCCCGGCTACGCCAGCGGCTCCTTCTGCTACTTCATCAGCGCGCCGTTCCCGCCCATCGACATCCACCCCGCCTACAAGCGTCCCTGGATCTGCACCTACGTGCGTAAGTCCCGCAATGTCCCGGTGTATGCGCCGATCAACCAGCACTGGTGGAAGGTGTACAAGGACTGGACGACCTACTCCAAGGAGTGCCATCTCTACGACTACTACATGCTGTTCGCCAAGATCCACCCCTTCGCCGAGGTCCAGCAGGCCGATTTGCGCGCCATGCGCGACCTGAACTACCTGCGCATCCACTCGGAAAGCCTGGGCGAAAACGAGTATCTGGGCGGCGGCGACGAGCGCTGGTGCGTCAACCGCCTCTACTGGAACCCGGACGCGGATGTCGAACAGCTTCACCGCTACTTCAACCGCCGGACCTACCGCGAGGCCGCGCCGTGGATCGACAAGCTCCGCGCGGCCATCCGCGTCGCCTGGTACCGCGACTACAAGCAGGACATCGAGTTCGAGGGCCGGGACGTGGCCGAAATGGTACGGGATGCCGGCATGGAGGAGGAACTGCGCGGCTACCTGCTCGAGGCGTACAAGGCGGTCCGCCACCCCAACTCCCGCTACCTGATCGAGAAGATGGCCGAGAGCTATGCCTGGTACATGAAGTGGGCGCCCATCGAGGGGATACCCGAGCCGACGCCGCCCGAGGGCAGCGCCCCCGCCAAGGTCTCCGCCAAAGCCGCCGAAAAGGCTCCCGCGCCCGATCCGGAGGCCGTCGTGACAAAACTCCGCGACACCCCGGCCGCCTACGCCAATGATATCGGCGCGTTCGCCGGGGATCTGGCCACCGCCCGGGCCACGCTGGCGAAGCGGGCGGCGGAGTGGACCGCGCTGCTGAAGACGCTCGGCGACGCGGCGGCATTCCGCGGCGACACCTATTCCTCGCCGCACAAGTGCCTGGTGGCGATCGAGCAGTATGCGGCGACACTGCAGGCCCGTCCGCGCGACGCCGACACGCTGGCCGTTCTGCGCAGCCGCCTGCAGTCGGCGCCCAACAGCACGATACGCCTCCGCGTGGCCGAGGTGCTCAACCAGGCCAATGTTCCCTACGTGGAGACGCTGGGGCCGTGGCTGGACAAGATGGGCGATGCGGGGCCGGCCTGGGATCGGTGTGCGGCGGATGTGGCCGACAAGCTGATGCGGGCGGGCGATTATGCCGCCGCGCTGCCGTGGTGCCGCAGCCGGCTCACGACGACCGGCCTCTCCGAGGAGCGCATGATCGGAGCCTCCGCCTCCATCCTGCGCTGCCTCCATGGCGCCGGACAGGCAGAAGCGGCGCGCGCGTGGGCCGTCGGCGAGCTGGAGCGGGCGGAAGCTATCTCCGCGGGAACCGTCGCACAGTACCGTGTCGCCTTCATCCACACCTGCGCCGGCGTCGGAGCGACGTCCGACACGCTGGCGCTGCTGAGCGATCACCGTTTTGATTGCCGGACCGGCAAGACGGATACAAAGCCCTTGTCCGCGGTCCTGCCGGCGCTGATCGCAAACGATCCCGCACTGAACGCCCAGCAAGTCATCAAGATCATCGGCGACCTGGGTCTGGACGACCTCAGCCGGTCGCTGGGCTGGACCAGCGGGGTGGGGCGCGGCATCCGCGCCTCGTTGGCGGGCGCCGCCGCCGAGGCCTTCGCCAGGCGCGGCGACGATGCCATGGGAGCGGCGGTGCTGACCTGGCAGGCCACTGCCGAGAAGATTCCCATTGCGATGTCCTGCCCGAACTATGGCAAGATCGCCAGCTTCTGGAAGAACCGCGAGCGCACTTACCTGGCCCAGACCAACACCCAGAGCCGGGCGCTGGCCGGGTTTGTAGATAAGAAGGCGTCGGCGGAAGAGGTGGCGCGTGCGAAAACCAGGCTGGCGGAAAGCGTTGCCGCCCTGAAGACGGCGGAAAGCGAAGGCGCGAAGGCGCGCAAGGCCTGGCTTGCCCTGCTGGAGGAGGCTTCTACGAAAGCCACCACGCGTGGTCAGCGCGGCGACGCCTTCGAGACGCTGATGATGGCCGAGTGGGCCAGCCTGAGCCCGGACGAGCGCATCCGGCGGGTCGACCGCCTGATCAACGACGCGTTCCTCTCCGACGGGGTCCGCCAACGCAACACCCTGCGCATTCCGTCGCTCCATGTCGAAGGCGGCCGGACCAACTGGAACGCCGTCGCGGCGCACATGCTGCGGGCCGTGAAAGCGGGCGACTGGAGCGGCATCCCCGAACGGCGCCGCAACGGGATCTCGGACAATGGCGACCTGCGGTTCATCGCCCTGTCCAAAGTTGCGACCGACATGGCGGCTGCCGGCCAGAAGCCGCTGGCGCAAGAAATGATGGTGAAGGGGCTTGCCTTGCTTGAGTACTGGGCGGATCCGCACGCCGTGGATCTCCCGAAAAAACGCGCGGAGAAGATCGATCAGGCGTTGGATGAGCTGGGCGTGAAACGCCCGGCCAAGACGGGGCCGTAGATCGTGGACCTCCCGGTGGCATACGCGAGCCTGCACGCGATGCTTCCGGTGGGCGGACTGAGTGACGCGTTGCTTTAGTCTGTGGCGCGATCGTTTGTCAGCCCCGGCTTGATGCAACTCCAACGAAGAGAGCCTTCTATGACAAGGATTCGTCCTACGCAACAGGTTCGTTCGTTTCAGAAAGAGGAGATGGTGCCTTCGGCAGATCCGGTCTTCATCAACATCGCGCCGCTTTTGCCCGACCATCTGGACAAGATCGTCGAGGATCTGGTTCGCCTCTGGAACGATAAGACGATCTCCTCGGTGGCATTCTGTTGTACGCTCGTTCCCGAAGGCCATCCGCCGCATGACAAGGCGGCCCGGCTGGCGGAGTTGTTCGCGCGCTATCGCGACGCGCTCGCTCCGTCAGGCCTGCCGACTGGCATCCTGCTGCAGGCCACGATGGGTCACGGCTGGAAGCCGGACGAAGTGGCGCGTTTTCAGCGTCTCGTGTTCCAGGACGGAAAAGAGCCCTACATATTCTGCCCGCTCGACCCCGGCTTTCAGTCCTATGTGTTCGATGCGGTCCGGACCCTGGCCGGGCAGCGTCCGGCCTTCATGATGCTGGACGACGACACGCGCATGATCACCTGCCGCGACGGATGCTTCTGTCCGCATCATCTGGCCGAGTTCAACCAGCGAAACGGCACGACGCTAACGCGTGAAGACCTGGTGCGGGAGATCCACGCCAAGGCGGAGGTCGCCCGGAGCTACGACGCGTTCCTGTGCGAGTCGATGGTTCGCCTGGCGCGGACGGTCCGACAGGCTCTGGACACGGTGGCCCCGGCGATGCCGTGTTCTTTCTGTCTTTGTGCCGAGGATGTCCGCCATGCTCCGGCGATGACTCGCGCGCTGGCGGCTCCCGGCGACACGCCGATGGTCCGCATCAACCATGGGCTCTACAACCAGGATTCTCCGCGCGCGTTTCCGGGATGGCGTTTGCAGACCGCTCAGCAAAGGACCTGGCTCCCCAAGGATTTTGTCGTTCTGGCCGAACCCGACACCTGCCCGCAAAACCGCTACTCGACCAGCGTGGCCTTTCTGCATGCCCATGTGACATGGAGCCTGCTGGAGGGTTTGCACGGCGCGAAACTGTGGATCACCAGAATGGGGGATTTCGAGCCGGACAGTGGAACGGCGTATCGCGAGGTGTTGTGCCGACATGCGGAATTCTACCGCGAGCTCGCGCGGCAGCATCCCCGCTGGATCAGCGCATGCTGCCCGCTGCCCCCGGCGGCGCCGTTCAACTTCCCGTACGGCGCGTTCGCGTCGCAACCGTCTCGGAACTGGGGACGAGATATTTTCGGCCGCATGGGCATTCCCTACCACTATGGCGTGGCAGACCAGGATCTGCCGGCATTGCTGACCCGGACCGATGTGGACAGGCTTGACGACGAATCCTTGCGACGGGTGTTGTCCGGGCGCGTGCTCCTGGATGGCGGGGCCGCCATCGCGCTGACCGATCGTGGTCTGTCGTCATGGACCGGCGTGGGCGCGCGTCCGTGGACGCAGCCTGCCGTTACCTTCGAGGTCTGGAGCACACGGTGCATCCACTCGGCGGGAGCGATGTTTGCCGATCTGCGGAACCGGGAGTCCGGTTGCGAGGTTCTGTCGACACTCTTCCACGCCCCCTATGCCCTAAGCCCGAAATCGGACGAGGTGGGGCCGGGCGTACTCCTCTGGACGAATGACGCGGGCGGGGTGGTCGTCACACTGGCGGCGTGCGTCACGACACCCCGGGATGGGTTTGCCCATTTCAATCTGTTGTGCGAGGGGCGGAAATCTCAATTCCTGAGTCTGCTCTCACGCCTGGACGCACTGCCCGCCTACGTCCCTGGCGACGCCGAAGTGATGCTGAACGTCGGACGGCTTCCCGACGGCGGGTATCTGGTGGCCGGGCTGAACATCGGTCTGGACGCGCTTCACTGCATTCCCCTGGAAGGAAGCGTTGTGTCCGACGGCTGTCGCATCGAGCTGCTGACGCCGGAAGGCGACTGGAAAGACGTCAGCATCCGGCGCGAGGGTTCCGTGGCAACGCTCAACCAGCCGGTTGCGGCATGCACGCCTTTTTTTCTGCGTATCTTTCCGTGCAAGGAATAGCGGACATGACAAAGATCAAGGTTGATTTCAGCTCCCGGGGCGCGGCGATCAAGCCGCTGCACGGGGTCAACAACAGTCCGGTCGTCTACAACGGCACGATCCAGCCTTTCGTAGACGCCGGGATTCCGTTTGTCCGCACGCATGACTCCGGCGGCGCCTATGGCCAAAGTGTCCTCGTCGACATTCCGAACATCTTCCGCAACTTCGAGGCCGATGTGGACGATCCGGCCTCCTATGACTTCGCCTTTACCGACGCCTACCTGGCCACGCTCGTGAACTCGGGCTGCCGGATCTTCTATCGCCTGGGCGTCACCATCGAAAACAACTACCGCATCAAGGCGTACCGCATCCATCCGCCGCAGGATTTCGCCAAATGGGCGAGGATCTGCGAGCACATCGTCCGGCACTACAATGAGGGTTGGGCCAACGGCTTCCACTACGGAATCGAGTACTGGGAAATCTGGAACGAGCCCGAGAACCCACCCATGTGGCAGGGAACGCGGGACGAGTTCTTCGCGCTGTACCGCATTGCCGCCAACCACCTGAAGCAGTGCTTCCCGCAGATCAAGGTCGGCGGCTATGGCGGCTGCGGCTTCTACGCGGTGACCGGCGACAACACCACCGAGTTCTTCAAGGGGTTCATCACCTGGTTCGACGAGTTTCTGAAGTTCGTAACCGATCCCCGCACCGCGTCGCCGCTCGATTTCTACTCCTGGCACCTGTACACGACCGACCCCGGGAAGATCCTGCGCCACGCCGAATACGTGGATGCCAGGCTCAAGGCGGCCGGCCTTTCACAGGTTGAGAGCATTTTCAACGAATGGAACTACGTGAACTGGAGCGACAAGAGCACCTTTGACAAGATGCGGGGGATGCCTGGAGCGTGTTTCACGGCGACCGCCTTCTGCCTGATGCAGAACTCCCCTGTCGACAAGGCGATGTACTACGATGCGCTTCCGTCGCGGACCTATGGCGGGATGTTCGAGTTTCCGAGCGGAAGGCCGAGCAAGGCCTACTACGCCTTTCGCGCGTTCAACGAGTTGTACCGCCTGGGCGGGCAGGCACGCGAACAAGGTGCCCGGAACGCCCGCTTCGCCTATCTGGCGGCGGCCAACGGCACGGATGCCGCGCTCCTGCTAATCAACAACGGTCCGCGCGCGCGCCAGGTGGAACTGGATTTGGCCGGGCTTCCGCGAAAGATGCAAGGCTACCTGGTCGACGACACACACAACCTGGCACGCGCGAAAATGCTGGTCGGCAACAGCCGGAAGAGCCTCACGCTCCCGCCCTGGACAATTCTGCTTCTGGCGTCCAATTTCAAATAGTTCAAGAGGAGACGAGAACCATGCAAACGACAATTTCAGTTGATTACGGAACCGGCGCGGGACAGATCCGCAAGCGCCTACATGGCGCCGGATTCGCGCCTTCCTTTGCCTCGCGGCGCATACAGGATCTGACGCCGACGCTGAAGGAGATGCGGCTCACCGCCCTGCGCACGCACGATTGGCCCTTGATCAATGGCGGTCAGCGGATCATCGACACGCATTTCGTGTTTCCGCTGATGAACCAGGATCCGGCGGATCCGGCGAACTACTATTTCGCGGCCACCGACGACATCCTCGGCATGTGCAGGAAGGAGGGCTTCGAGGTCTCCTACCGACTCGGTTCGAGCATCGACCACAGCAGCGACAACCCGTACAACGTGCTGCCGCCCGAAGATCCCGTGAAATACGCGGAAGTCCTGGCCGGGATCGTCCGCCACTACACCCGCGGCTGGGCGAAAGGCTTCCAGTGGGGCGACACCATGCGGGAATGGAATATCTGGGAGGAACCGGACAACCATCCGATATTGTGGCACGGTTCCGACGAGGCGTTCTTCCGCTTGTTCGCCGTTGTGCTCAAGCGCCTGAAGCGCGAGTTCCCGGAGCTGAAATTCGGCGGTCCGGCAACCATGCGCTGCGACATGGGTTATTTCCGGAAGCTGCTCGAGGCATGCCGGGAGGAGGGGGTGGCCCCCGACTTCCTTTCCTGGAACTGCTACGGCACGGACGTGGCCGTCATGGCGGCCCAGCCCGCCAAGGTGCGCGCCTTGCTGGACGAAGCCGGGCTCCGCCAGTGTCAGACGTCCTTCACGGAGTGGCACTACGTCGCGACCTGGGAGGGGTTGCACTGCAACGTGACCCCGAAAAGCTTCAAGGCCGCCTACAGCGGGCCGGCCGGCGTGCAAGGGATCGATTCCGCCGCGTTCAATATCGCGCTGCTGACCGCCTTCCACAACACGCCGCTGGATTCCGCGTTTTACTACGGCTGCGGTTACGACGGCACGTGGGGCATCCGCACCCTCTACAAGGGGCTGAACAAGAACTTCTATTCCATGAAGATGATCGGCGATGTGGTCGCCGATTACCGTACGCGGGTACAGACATCGTCCTCCGCCGGCACCGTCTATGCGCTCGGCGCCATATCGGACGATGAAAAGCGCGGCGCTTTGCTGGTCAGCGACTACCGTGGCGAGCAGACGTCGATTGCGGTGAGCGTGAAGGGCATGGACGGTGCGAAAGTCTCGGCCGTGGTTCTCGACGACAAACGGGATATGCGTCCGCTGCGCGTCACATGGACCGATGGCGTGCTGGAACTGCCCAAGCGCGGCCCCGGCTCCGCCGCGTTTCTGGCGACCTTCAAGAGGTAGACGAACACCGCCTGAACCGAAAGGATGTCATGACAACTAAATCCAAAACGAACCCGAACAATTACACCGGAAGCGATTCCGAACGGATCGCCAAGGCCGTGACCGCGGCGGCGGATCACGGCGGCATCGTCCACATCCCCAGGCGGAAGGCAAATGCCGATTCCAACCGCGACTACTGGCTGATTGACGAGGCGATCCTGCTCCCCGCGGACACCACCCTGATCCTGGAAAATGCAACCATCAAGCTCTCCGACGCGTCGCGGGACAACTTCGTCCGCTCGGCCAACTGCGGACAGGGGATCGCCACGGTCAAGCCGGTCGAGAACATCCACCTCCTCGGGATCGGCAACGCCCAGTTCGTCGGGGCCGACCATCCGCGCGCCACCGGCGACAGCGCAAAGACGCTCGGCGTCCGCACCTACGGAACCGACGCCGGGAAGGCCGGCTGCAAACAGACCGGCGACTGGCGCAACATCGGCATCCTGATGGCGAATGTGGCGCATTTCTCGATCCGCGGAATCACGGTGCGTAACGCCCATTGCTGGGCCATCTCACTCGAACAATGCTCCTTCGGCACGATCCGCGAGATCACGTTCTTCGCCGAAACAAATGCAGTGATCGATGGGAAACCGGAGCGGATTCTGAACCGGGACGGCCTCGACCTGCGCCGGGGCTGCCACGACATTTCCATCGACACGGTTACCGGCTACACCGGCGACGACAGCGTCGCCCTCACCGCCCTAGCGGTTCACGAACGCCCCGCGGGCATTCTGGAGAGCACCGAGGTCATGGGTGTAGTGCCCGGTGATCCGTCCAACGACATCTACAACGTCACCATCCGCAATGTGCTGAGCTGCAGCCGGGGCTGCGATCACATTGTCCGCTTCCTCAATGCGTCCGGCGTGAAGATGCATCACATCCTGCTCGACGGGGTCGTGGACACCTCGCCGGATGGGGTGTGCGCCCATGCCGCCGTTCGCATCGGCGACCAGCAGCCGGCGTGGGGAGGCGTCGCCCCGCTCGGGACGGCGTACGCCTTTCAGGTCCGCAACATCACCTCAAAGGCTCGGCAGGCCGTGTTGATCGACGGATCGCTCACCGATTCGGTCATCTCCGGCGTGATGAACCTTAACGCGGACGGTTCGCCCGTTGCTTACGGCTCCGGGATCGAAAACACCCGCAATCTTGTAGTGAAATGAGTGGTTTCCTTAAACGATGCGAGAAGGAGAACCGCCTGCGCGAACAGCTGTTGGCCGGTCGGACAACCTATGACTTGCTCGGGCTGAGGGGGGGAATCGTGAAGCGCACGAACGAACAGTGGGCCTTCCACATCCTTGACCGCCGTGTCGCCGTCAGCGACACGCTAGCCTTCACCTCGTCCTCTGCGTCGATCAGTCTGGACGGGCCTTGGACACTGCGTCAGGCGGACTCGTCGGCCACCATTCCGGCGACCGTTCCCGGCTGCGTGCATGCCGATCTGATGGCGGCGGGACGAATCGACGATCCGTTCTATCGCGAGAACGAGGACAAGCTCAGCTGGATCTTCGAGAAGGGCTGGATCTACCGCCGCGCGTTCACGGTGCCCCGCCATTTCCTGTCGTTCGACCGGCTCCTGCTGTGCTGCGAGGGACTAGATACCGCGGCCGTCATTTTCCTCAATGGCCAGCACCTGGCCGTGACGGACAACATGTTCCGCATCTGGGAGTTCGACGTCCGCGACCGTTTGAAGGCCGGCGCCAACACGATCGAGATCCGGTTTGAATCCCCGCTAGATTACATCCGGCGTCAGCAGAAGGTGCGGGAGGTAGAGTATCCTTACGCGCCGCGGCAGATTCATGCGTTCAGCCATATGCGCAAGGCGGCGTACGGCTTCGGGTGGGATTGGGCCCCCGCGATCGCCACGTGCGGCATCTGGCGCTCGATCCACCTGGACGGATTCAACAAGGGGCGCCTGGCCGATGTGCAGATCATCCAGCGGCACTCCCGGCGGAAGGTGACGCTCGCGGTGGCCGTCGCGGCGGAGCGGATCACCCGGGCGCCGCTCCGCGCACGGACAACTCTGACGTTCGAGGGCGCCGTGGTCGCGTCCCGGGAGTCTCCCCTGCGCGGCGGCCGCGCCCGTGCGGAACTGGAGGTTCGGGATCCGCAGTTGTGGTGGCCGCGGGATCTGGGGGCGCAGCCCCTCTACGAACTGGTGGTTGAACTGACCGATGCCGCGGGCCACGTGATCGACCGTCAGCACCGCCGGATCGGACTGCGCACGCTGAAACTGGTCTGCAAGCCCGACCGCTGGGGCGAGTCGTTCTGCTTCGAGGTCAATGGCGTGCCGTTCTTCGCGAAGGGCACCAACTGGGTGCCGGCCGACGCGTTGCCGACGCGGGTGACGCCGGCCCTGACGCGGACGCTGCTCCAATCTGCGGCCGATGCCCACATGAACATGGTTCGCGTATGGGGCGGCGGAATTTACGAGTCGGACGTCTTCTATGACCTCTGCGACGAGCTGGGCCTCTGCGTGTGGCAGGATTTCATGTTCGCCTGCGCGCCCTACCCGATCGAGGTCAAGGAGTTTGCCCGGAATGTGGAGGCGGAGATCACGCAGCAGGTGCGCCGTCTGCGCCACCATCCCTGCCTGGCCCTCTGGTGCGGCAACAACGAGATCGAGTGGTGCGGGTTCGTCGCCAAGCGTGCCGACAAGATGCACATGTCGCTGAAGCAGTACCGCGGCTTCTTCGGGGATCGGATTTCGGGTATCCTGGCCAGGCTCGATCCGCAGCGGTCCTACCGTTCGGGCACCCCGTACAAGGAGGAGGGCGCGAACTACGATCCGGACGTGGGAATCCCGCATCCCGACCGCGGGGACGAGCATATCTGGACCGTCTGGAACTCCGGCAAGCCGATCGAGTTGTACCGGGAATACAAGCATCGGTTTGTCAGCGAGTTCGGGTTCCAGGGCTTCCCGGAGCCGGCCACGGTGCGCGCCTTCGCCCGGCCCGAGGACGAGTCGGTGAACAGCGCCGTGATGGAGCATCACCAGCGCACGACCAACGGCAACACTGTGCTCATGCAGTACACGATGGCCTGGTTCCGCATGCCCCGGAATTTTACCATGTCGCTGTGGTTGGGCCAGATCCTGCAGGGCGTGGCCCTGAAGATCGCTTGCGAGCACTGGCGGCGCCTGATGCCGCGCACCATGGGCGCGCTGATCTGGCAGCTCAACGACACTTGGCCCGTCACGAGCTGCTCCAGCGTGGACTACTTCGGCCGTTGGAAGGCCGCCCACTATTTCATCCGCCGCTTTTTCGCACCGCTGCTGGTGTCGGCCGAGGAGGACGCCGCGACGGGCCGTGCGCTTGTGCATGTGACAAGCGACCTGCGGACACCGGTGAAGGCCCGGCTGACATGGAAGCTGACCGACCTGGATGGCCGAGTCCTGCGGCGGGGCGGGCAGACGGTCGACGCGGCGCCGGGACGCAGCACGCCGGCGGCGAGGTTGTCGTTCACCCGCGAAGTGCAAGGAACCGGCGGGCGCAACGTGTTGCTCTGGCTGGAGCTGGCGGCGCACGGCCATCCGGTCTCGCGGAACCTGGTGCTGTTTGCCAGGCCGAAGCACATGGAGCTTCCGGATCCGCGGATCGCCCGCCGGATCGTCACGGTCAAAGGTGGCGGGTTCCGCGTCACCCTGCGGGCCGCGAAGCCGGCGCTGTGGACGTGGCTGGAGATCCCCGGCATGCATCTGACCTGTTCCGATCAGTTCATGCACCTTTATCCGGGCCGTTCCGTCGAGATCCTCGTGACGCCGGACAAGCCGATGACGGCGGTGACGTTTGCCAAGGTTCTGCAAGTCCGGAGCCTGTATGACACGTGGATCCCGGTGCCTGACCGGTGAGGTACTGTGGGTGCGTTAGTTGATCTCGGTTGGCCGCAAAGGGACGCGGCACAGGAGACGTGGCGATGAGGAAGATAGTTCCACCAGCGGACGAACGGCAGGACACGGTCATGGCCGGCGGATGCGAAAACCGGTGGCGCAAGCTTGCGGGTAACAGGGTCGGTCGCTTTACCGCGGCCGCCTTGCTGGCCGTCTGCGCCTGTGCCGCCGTGCGGGGCGAGGTCGCGGAGGGCGCCCAGCCAGCCGCCGATTCCGTTGCGCGCGCGCCCTATCCGCGCCGCGCCGTGCCGGACTACGACATCGAGGCGGACTACGCCAGGTGGACCAATTTCACGGCTAACTACCAGTCCGACTACAGCGATTCATCCAGGTACCTCGGGCCGCCGGCGACCGGCCGCCTGACGAACCCCATTCAAATCGCGCGTGACGGCAAGGCCCTGGCCGAAATTGTGGTCGACCTCTCGGAAGCGATCCGGATCGACAACTTCTTCCCGGTGCTCCACAACCAGGAACTTCGCGCGGCGCGCGGTCACGAGGTGCCCGTGGCGCGGTTGGCGGCGTACGAGCTGAGCGACTGGCTCTTCCGCCTGACCGGCGGGGACTTTCCCGTGCTCCTCGCGCCCAGCACGGACAAGAACGTCAAGATCTACCTAGGGGCGACCTTCGCGCGGCCGCACTTTCCAGAAGACCTGAAGGCGCTGGCCTCCGGCGGATCCACCGACGGCTTTGCCGTGCGAGTGAAGGACGGGGACATCTACCTCTTCGGCGCGCGGCCCGCCGGCACGCTCTTCGGTGTCTACGCCTTCCTCGAGAACAACACCGACATCATCTGGGGCTACAACTGGGGCAATGACTCGGCGGTCTACACCCGCCACCCGGATCTCGCCATTTCCTGGGCCGATGCCGTCGACAAACCGGTCTTCATCCACCGCGGCTGGCAGGGCGGCGTGAAGGAGTGGCAGCGCCAGAACCGGAGCAATTTCTACGGGGATTTCAACGACGGCGCTTTCCGGCTCAACGGCGGCCACTATTTTTCGCCCCAGTACTACGATTATTCTGAAGGCATGCAGCAGTTCAACCCCGTGCACCGCGGCAAGCGCGTCCCGGCCTGGGGCGAGACCCACTCCCTCGTCTGCCTGTCGCAGCCGGGGTTTTTCGAGCACGCCAGCGAGGTCGTGCCGAACGTCAAGGAGATCAAGTACGGCGGC
>CAYRPP010000015.1:0-14818 GCA_964426115.1 uncultured Lentisphaerales bacterium
GCTGGAGGCCGAGGAGGCCAAGCCCGCCGCCCACGAGTTCGGCGCGCTGCTGCGCGACGAGCTGCTGCCGGCGCTGAAGGCCGTGCCGCGCCAGAGCAGCGCGGCCCTGGCGCCGCTCTCCGGAACGCGCTTCCTCGACACCCGCGCCGCGCTTGCCGGGCGCGAGAAGCAGGACAAGGACGTGCGCGCGGCGGCGCAGGAGGCCGGCCACGAGCTGACCCGGCGCGTGGCCGACGGCCTGCCTGTGCAGACCGATTACTGGCGCCTGCACACCATGGCGCGCGACGCGTTCGCCGCCGCCCTGGCCGTGCCTTCGCGCGCCGAGCTGGCCCGGATCGCGCGCGTCTTCGGCGCCACCCACTCCGGCAACGTCGACAACGGCACCGTGCTGACGCGGCAGCTCGAGGCGGCCAAAGAGGCCGCCTGCTGGGAACCGCTGCACATCGTCGCGACCGCCGTGCCCGCCGCCGACGGCTCCTTCGGGGCGGGCCTCACGCGCCTGCGCGCCGAGGCCGCCACGCACATGCCCGGCATCTACCCTGTGCCCGAGAACGACCCGACCTACCCGCTCTACGTCGCCGCCGACGAGCTCGAACGCAACAACTCCGAGCGCGCCTGGACACTGCTGCGCGGCGCCATGGCCCCCTTTGAACGCGAGGCGCTCAAGCTGCCGCCCGACTTCGTGATCTGGGGCGTCGAGCAGCTCCGCCGCGCCCGCGGTCCCAAGGACACGCTGCTGCTGAAGGCGCGCGCCATTGCCGACCAGCTCCTGGCGCGCGAAGCCTCGCTGACGCCCGAGCTGGCGGCCGCCATGGTGCTGACGCGCGCCGAGTGCTTCCGCGACCAGCGCAACTTCGAGGCCGCGCGCCTCGAGTACCAGACGCTGCGCAACAACCCCGCCTACCGCAAGACGCGCGCGGCACGGCGCGCCATGTTCCGCGACGTCGACCTGCTCATCGAGATCGGCAACGCCACCGCTGCCGAGTCGATCATCGAGTACTGGCTCTCGCAGCCCGACGTCGAGGTGCAGGCCCAGGCGCACTACTTCCTGGCTCGCATCTCCTTCGCCCGCAAGGACTACGAGGAGACCCGCAAGCAGCTCGACAACGTCTTCACGCTCGACTTCACGCACACCGAGGCGCGCCTGCTGCACGGCGCCTGGAAGCTGGCCACCAACTACGAGGTGGACGACACCGCGGTGCTCGTCGGCGACCTCTCCGACCGCACGATCATCCGTCCGGGCCAGCAGCTCACGATCACCGTCCAGGACCGCAACCTGGGTGTGGCCGGCGGCGGGAGCAGCATCCCGGTGACGGTGCGGACCTCCAAGGGCGGCGACACAGAGCGCGTGGCGCTTTATCCCTCGACGCGCGATCCCTACCTCTTCCGCGGCGTGATCGACACACAGCTTGGCGTGGCTACGGCCACCAACCGCGTGCTGGAGCTGCGCGGCGAGGAAATCGTGAGCTACGAGGTCGATCCCGGCTTCCTGAAGCTGCGCGGGCTGGCGGGCACGCCGCCGAAGGATCTGCGCGTCGTGGACGACGCGCGGCTGGCGATCGGCGCCGGCGCGCCGCAGGCCGAGAGCGGAGCGGCCGAGGCCGAGCTCGAGAAGCTGCTTGTCTCGACGAGCACGGAACCCGGCCGCGGGCCTACGGAGCTTGCCGGCAGCCTGCGCCCCGGCAATCCGCTCTACGTCGTGGTGCGCGACCGCGACCGCAGCACCACGCCCGAGGTCGACACGCTCTATGTGGAGGCCGGGACCACTTCCGGCGACCGGCTGGAGCGCGTCAAGCTCGATGAGACCGGGCCCTTCACGGGTGTCTTCCGCGGCGAGATCCCCACGGCGCTGCCGCCTCCGCGCGCCTCGGCCTCCGACACGGCCACGGGCTTCAACGTCGGCGACACGATCAACTCGACGCGCAACGGCGTCTGGCGCAGCGTGCCGGACTCCGAGCCCGGTAAGTGGATCGAGGTCGACACCATGGGCTCGCACAGCATCAGCAACCTGGCGCTGATCATGCCCGAGCCGGCGTCCGTGCGCGCCATCCGCCTGACCGGGCGCCTGGTGGACGAGACCGTGATCCTCGGCAGTCTGCCGGTGGAGGACGCCACCAAGCGCTACGGCCTGCGCGCGCAGGCCGCCGAGGGACGCAAGCTGAACCAGGAGGCTGCGATCCGCGCGCTCTTTTCCGGGGCCAAGGCGCCCGCGGCGAGGGTGGTCACCAACCTGGTCTTCACGCCTGTGCGCTCCAACCGCGACGTGGCGCAGAACGGGCTGCTGACCGGCGCTTTCGCGCTGCCCGAAGGCATGCGCCAGCTCCGCCTGCGCATCGTGGCGGCCGACACCAAGGGGCGCACGCTGGCCGGGCTCTGGATGGCGATGGCCCTCGACGGCGTCACGGTCTTCACCGGGCAGGGCAACAGCCTGCACCGGCGGCTGGTGACGCTGGACGTCGAGCCCGGCGCGCACCGTCTCGAGGTCTTCGTCAGCGCCAGCTACCCAGAAGACGCCTTTGAAATCCGTCACGAGCCCGTCGGCGGGCGCGCCGAATCCTTCCCGGCGGCGTGGTGCAATCCCGAGCAGTCGCCGTCGCTGGTCGAGTTCCTCAAGGACCGCGCGGTGATCACGCGCGACGACAAGGGCTTCACTGCCACCATGGCGCGGCCCGAGCGCCTGCGCGCGGTGCGCTGGGAGTTCCTGGACTACACCGGGCGCGAGCTCAGCGTCCAGAAGCTCTACGCGCAGGATGCCGCCGGCAACCTGATAGTCCCGGTAAAGAGCGACTACAGCGACGCGCTGCAGAACGACACGCTCGAGGTCGCGCCGGGCGACCGCATCTCCGTGAGCTACCTTGACGAGACCACCTCGAGCGGCGAGAAGCGCGTGCACCACCGCTCGATGGGCTCGTCGTTCAACGACGCCAAGGTCAACTTCTTCTTTGAGGAGCTGCGCGAGACGCGCTACGGCAACGAGATGAACCTGCACGACGCCTACCGCTTCCTGCCGGGCGACAATCTGATCGTCAGCGTGCTCGACCAGGATGCCGACCTGACCCCCGAGGCCGACCATGTCAAGGTGAAGGTCGAGACGCGCTCGGGCCGCAAGGCGGTGGTCGATCTCGTCGAGCAGACGCGAGTCTTCAACAACTACATGGTGCCGGGTCGGAGCCCCGAGGACACCGAGGGCGTGCATGGCGGCCACTTCCTGGGGCTGTTGCGCACCTGCGCAGCCGACGTGGCGGAGCCCCCGGCCAATGCGCTGCCCATCGTGCAGGGCGACGTGATCACCATGGCCTACTTCGACCGCGAGAACACGCGCCCCGGCGTGCCCGTCGAGCGCACGGCGCAGGTGCAGGCGGCGCAGCCCGCCGAGCCGCTGCTGACGCTCTACCACGCGACCGTCGAGCGCGAGGAGGACACCAGCCAGGACGCCAAGCTGCGCCTGGCGCAGATCCGCCGCCGTCCGGGCAATGAGCATGTCGTTAAGCTCTACCGCGACCAGAATGTAGCCGTGCCCATGAGCCCCGAGGAGCTGGCGGCCATCGGCACCAACCCGGTGCCAGTCAACGTCGCGGCGCCGGTGCCCGTGCAGGTGACGGACGCGTCGCGCGCGCGCCACGCCGCCAGCACGGTGATCATCGAGGCGGTGGCGGGCAGCGAGCTGGCTTCCGCGGAGGCGGAGGGACGCGATCCCGAGGTGGTAAAGATCCCGCTGACGCTCGGCAGCGGCTTCCCCGAGTTCCGCGCGGCGGCGGCGGTCGGGCGGCTGGATCCCGGCACGGCCGGCACCTTCGTGGGGCTCGTCCGCCTGCGACTGGGGCCGCCGGATACCGCCGCCGAGGTCGACGAGAACGCGCCCCCCGAGCTTTCTGTCAACGGCTCCGACACCGTGCGTCTGCGCGTGCTGGGAGAGGACGGCGCGCCGCAGATCGAGCGCACGCTGAAGCTGGTCTCCAGCGCGCGCCTGGCGCTGATGGACAGCACCTACTCCGCCGAGCGCCTCGCGGCGCATGTCGGCGAGCGCTTCTTCGTCATGGTGGCGGACGCCGACCGCGACACCGGCGCGGACCTCGACGAGGTGGATGTCGATGTCACGGCGCTGACGCAGGGTCACACGCGGAGCCTGCGCCTTAAGGAGACGCTGCCGCACTCCGGCATCTTCAGCGGCACGCTGCGTCCGGTGATCTTCGCCCCCGGCGAGGCCATCCCGGCCGCGGCCACGGGCGGCGTGGCGCGGGCGGGCGAGGAGCTCGACGACCGGCTGGCGGTGCGCTATGGCGACCAGGTGCGCTTCCGCTACAACGACACCGTGACCCTGCCGGGCGGCGTGCCCGGCCCGATCGCCGTCACCGGCACGGTCTACAAGGGTTCCGACGGCGGCGTGCGCCTCTTCAGCAAGCGCTTCCGCGACAGCGACATGGCGGTGCTGGTGCAGTTCCGCCTGGCGGAGTGCCTCTTCGAGACGGCCAAGGAACACCGCCGCCTCAAGCAGCCCGACCGCAGCGCGGAGGCCATCGAGGAGGGCAAGTTCATCCTCGAGGAGGCCCTGCGCAACTATCCCGACACGGCGCATGTGGTCGAGGGCGAGTACCTGCTGGCCAACCTCTACCAGGAGCTGGCCATGGAGCAGAAGGAGGCCAAGAACATGGACGCCGCCGCGCCGCTCTTCACCGAGGCGCTGGCGCGCTTCTCCGCGATCCTCAGCACGTGGCCCGACAGCCGGTTCGGGGCGCGCGCCCAGTACCACAAGGCGCTGTGCCTCGAGATGCTCGGCGACTACAACCGCGCCAGCGAGGAGTACGTCAAGATGACCTACCTCTTCCCCGAGTCGCCGCTGGTGGGCGACGCCTCGATCCGCCTGGCGACCTACTACTACGCGCAGGAGAAGCGCTACGACATCGCCGGGCGCATCTACTCCAGCTTCCAGAAGCGCTTCCCGACGCACGAGAAGGCCGACCGCGCCCTCTTCATGAGCGCGCAGTGCCACATGAAGGAGGCCGAGCGCCTGATGGAGGAGTTCAAGAAGGCCGGCAGTAAGGGGGTCAATCCCGCCGCGCTGGTCAAGGAGGAGTACCTGGCCGCGGTCGAGGCGCTGAACACGCTGACGGAGAAGTACCGCGAGACCGCCAGCGCCGGACTCCGCGCGCAGGCGCTCTACTGGGCGGGCGACGCGAGCCTGCGCGCCCAGGTCTACGACCAGGCCTACCTCTACCTGAAGCGCACGGTCTTCGAGTATCCCGAGACGGAATGGGCGCGCCGCGCGCGCGGCCTGCTGCTGCAGGAGTCGAAGGCCTTCGAGAAGCTGGAATAGTCGATGCGCAACGGAGTTCATGAAATCGGCAGACGGCGCCGCTGGCGCGCGGTTATGCGGTGCCTGCTGGCCCTGGCGGCTTGCGGGGCGGCGGCGCCGCGCGCCCTGCGCGCGCAGGAGAGCTGGAGCTGGGTGCTGCCGGTGGCCATCTACAAGAACCTCGACTTCAGCGAGCGCGCGGGCATCGACCGCGCCCGCGAGGCCTACCGGCGGGCCGAGGAGGCCGAGCAGCGCAACACGCCGGTCAACGAGCTGATCCCATTCTACCGCGGGGCGGCCGCCGAGTGGAAGAAGTTCCAGTTGCAGTACGAGCAGACGGCCTCGCCGGCGATCGCGGCCTACGTGCTCTTCATGCAGGGGCTCTGCCTGCAGGGCGCGCGCGACCGCAACGCCGCCATCAAGACCTACACCGAGGTGCTCGACTACTTCCTCGACGAGCGCTGGATCTCCACGGCGGCCCTCTACCACATAGGTGAAGCCCACGCGCAGAACGGCGACGAGCGCCAGGCGCGGACCGTCTTCGAAAAGCTGGCCGAGGATCCCGACCACGTCAAACATCCGCTGGCGGCGCGCGCGCTGCGGCGCCTTGGCGACATGAGCTGGCGCGCCAAGAAGTCCGGCGAGGCGATCGAGTACTGGCGGCGCGGCATCTCCGAGCTCTACAAGGAGTCGGCGCGCTCGGACTACAACGAGACCCGCGACCTCCTGGCCCAGGCGCGGGCGGTGACCGGCGACTGGAACGCGTACGAGGAGCTGATATTCGAGGGGATCCCCGCCGAGGCGTCCGCCAAGCGCGCCGACGCCGTCCGGGGCGCGGCCGACTGGCTGACCAACCGCATGTATCACTTCTGGCCCGGCTGGTACTACGACGTCTTCGTGGCCGAGCGCGAGCGCGAGGCGCGGCGCACCGAGTGGCGCAAGCAGCTCGCCACGTGGTACGACGGCCACCGCGGGATGTTCGCCGCCGCCGACCGCCAATGGGAACATGCCGTGCGCAGTTTCCGTCTCTGGCGCGACTACCGCGCCGAGGAGGGCGCCAAGCGCGTTCCCGCGATCAACAAGCTGCTGCAGGGCCTCAAACTGGACGACGCCGGCAAGGCCAAGGCCGCGCGCGATTTCGCCATCGTCCTCTGCGACTGCCAGATGTTCGACGAGGCGCGCTCGATGCTGCCGTTCGTCAAGAGCATCACGGACAACCTCTGGCTGACCTACGAGATCGAGAACCGCGCCGACAAGCTGCCCGCCGCCCAGATGGCGCTCGACGAGCTGGCCGCCAGCCAGGACGCGGCCGTCGCGCTGGCGGCCAAGAAGCGGCTCGCCTGGTTCCACAAGGAGCGCACGCGGCAGTACGACAAGGCCATCGCGCTCTACATCGAGATCTCCCAGCCGCCCGGCACACTCTGGGATCTCCAGGAGTGCTACCGGCGCGCCGGCAAGAAGTCCGAGGCCTACACGGTGCTGACCGAACTGGCCAGCATCTTCCCGACCGAGGCCGCGCGCGCCATCTGGGTGCAGGGTCAATACCGCGAGCAGGACGGCGAGAAGGAGAAGGCCATCGCCTGCTACCGCCGCCTGCTCTCGCAGCCCGAGTGGAAGAAGTCCTGGGAGTCGTCCCAGGCGCACCAGGCGCTGGAACGGCTGGGCATCGCCACCGGCGGCGCCGTGATCAACGAGGTCCGCTGACCGGGGAATCGCCAATAATGAGGGGAACGCACATGAAGAAGCTGGGAATCGCCATTCTCGTACTGGTGGGCGCCGGACTCCTGGCGCTGCGCGGCCAGGAGCCGCCGCCGGACAAGGTGCCGGACGGCGAGGGCGCCGTCGGCGGCACGCCGGCCCAGATCGAGTCGCGCGCCAGGCGCATGATCGACAACGCCGTCGAGCTGCTGGCCAACAACGAGGAGAGCCGCGCCGTCGGCATGCTCGAGGCCGTGCCGCGCATGTTCGCCGACACCCCCGTGCGCTTCCGCGCGCACCTGGAACTGGGGCGCCACCTGACGGAGAAGCGGCAGTTCGACCGCGCCAGCGCCGAGCTGCGCCGCGCCCAGGCCGCCGAGGATCCCGAAATCCAGGCCGAGGCGCTGCTGCTGCTCGGCCGTTGCCAGCTCGCCCGCGGCGAGGCCGGCGACGCGGCCATGATCCTGCGGCGCGTGACGCAGGACTATCCCACGAGCCTCTTCGCCAACGACGCCTTCTTCACCCTCGGGCAGATCCACTTCGACGCCGGTCGCTGGGCGCGGGCGGTGGAGGCCTTCAGCATGGTAGGCACCGCCGTGCCCGCCGACGACGCCACCAACGCCTTTGTCCTGGCCGAGGCGGGACAGCGCATCTTCGTGCATGTCACCGACAAGGACCTGGCCGTGCTGGCGGCCCTCGGCGAGTCGCAGTCCGTCGAGCTCGCCAGTCGCTCCGGCGACCGCGAGAAGTGCACGCTGACGGCCTTCGGGCGCGGCGACGGCGACTTCCTCGCCTCGGTGCTGACGGTCACTGAGCCCTCGAAGCCCTACGACGGCAAGCTGACGGTGCAGGGGGCCGAGCAGATCACCGTGCACTATGTGGACGAGAACACCGAGTCCGGCGCGGTCAAGCAGGCCAAGACGTCGCAGGCGCGCATCGTCTCCACCGGCGCCCTGGCCTTCATGGACGGCGCCCAGCGCCAGCGCGTGCGCGGCGTCTTCGCCGACCAGCCCGCCTTCCTGCGGCTGCGCGACCTCGACATGGACACGACGGCGCAGCCCGACACCGTCACCGTGAAGGTCAAGGCGATCTACCGCGAGCGGCCCGAGACACCCGAGGGCGCCGAGGGCGCCGTCCCCGCCGCCCCCGATCCCGACGCCCCATGGCTCGAGCGCGGCCAGGTCGCCGTCGCACTGGTCGAAACCGGACCGCGCAGCGGGATCTTCAGCGGGCGCCTCGTGCCGCGGCTGGTCAACCTCTCCTCGAACGCGCCGATCGTCGAGCTGGCCGCCGGCGAACTGGCCGTGCAGCCGGACGACAAGCTGGTGGCGGTCTACGAGGATGCCGCGCACCTGCGCGGCGCCGCAGCCGAGAAGCGCGAGACCGAGGTAGTCGTCCTGGTGGGCGGCAGCACGGAGCCGCAGAGCATCATCGCGCACGCCAGCGACGCCGCCGTCCAGGCGCGCAAGCTGCTGCTGGAGGCGCAGCTCCTGCACAAGTGGGGCAACATCTTCAAGGAGGTCGGACTGGACAAGCACGCCGCCGACAAGGCCGAGGAGGGGCTGCAGCGCGTGGACGAGCTCATGGCGCTGGCGACGCGCTTCAGTCTCGAGCGCAAGCTTGTCGAGGAGGCCTTCGCCGTCAAGTGGGATCTGCAGCTCGTCCAGGGCAACCTGAGCGACGCCATCGCCACCTGCCGCGCGCTCGTGCGCCTCTACCCGGACACCACCCTGGCCGACCGCGCCTTCATGCAGATCGGCAACGCGCGCATGCAGGACAAGAAGGACGGGCGGTCGATAAGCTCCGCCATCCAGGTTTACAACGCCATCCTGGCCCTGCCGGCCTCGCCGCTCAAGGCCGAGGCGCAGTACCGCATCGGCGAGGCCATCGAGCAGCAGATCAAGCTGCGGCTGCGTCCCGGCGAGAGGGGCGACTTCGCGCAGGCCATGGTCGCCTTCAAGCGCTGCGCCGAGGCCTACCCCGAGTCGGCCTACGCCGGCGACTCGTTCAAGCGCGTCATCGACTACTACATCGGCACGCGCGACTACGCGCGCTGCGTCGAGACGCTCGAGCGCGTCTTCCAGGACTATCCCGACGCCCCCTGGCTCGACGAGATGCTGCTTAAATGGGGCGTCGTAAACCACCGCATGGGCAACCGCGAGCAGGCGCTGCAGAAGTTCCAGCGGCTGGTCGAGGAGTATCCCGGCGGGCAGGCCGCGCAGCAGGCCGCCGCCTTCATGCAGCGTCTGAGCAACTGATCACAAGGAGAACACGACCATGATGGGATATCTGCTGGATGGCGGCTGGATGATGCTGCCGCTGCTGCTGTGCTCGATCGGACTCCTGGCGGTGGTTATCGACCGTGCGCGCGCCTTCCGCGCCGCCGCGATCGACCACGAGTCCCTGCGCAAGCAGGTCAACGCGGCGGTCAACGCCGGGGACGTCGACGGCGCCATCGCCCTCTGCCAGGCGTCGACCGGCCCGGTGGCCGCCACGCTCCTGGCCGGCCTGCAGCGCCTGAAGCGCCTCCGCGAGCGGAACAAGAACGCCGCGGAGATCGAGATCACGGTCAGCAAGACCATGGAGGACTATGCGCCCAAGGCCATGCACGGCCTCGAGAAGCGCCTCAACACCTTGGTGCTGATCGCCTCGCTCTCGCCGCTGCTGGGCATGACCGGCACCGTCACGGGCATGATCCGCTCCTTCGGCGTCATGGCCGCCTCCGCCGGGCTCGACCCCGGGGCCGTGGCCGGCGGCATCGCCGAGGCGCTGATCACGACCGCCGCGGGCCTGCTGATCGCGGCGCCCGGCGTCGTGGCCTACAACATCTTCGTCCGCAAGGTCGAGGAGTACACCATGGCCATCGAGGGCTGCATCTCCGACCTGGTGGAGGCCGTCGCGGAGTCGTGAAACGCCCTGGCGGAAAACGCTCCTCGGATATCTCGCCCGACCTGACGTCGTTCGGCGATATCGCCTTCCTGCTGATCATCTTCTTCGTCCTGACGGCCAGTCTGGACCGGCCCTACGGGCAAAAGATGGAGATGCCCTCGGCGGCGACGCCACCCCAGGGCGCGGAGTCGCCGCGCATCCCCACGGTCAACATCCTGGCCGACCGCCTGCTCTACACGGAGGGCGAGGGTGCCGAGCGCGAGCTGAACATGACACAGCTCCGCGCCGAGCTCTGGAAGAAGGAGTTCGCGAAGCAGGAGCCCAAGGGCCGTCTGGTGGTGCTCGAGACCGCCGAAGGCGTCGAGTACGAGCGCTACTTCCAGGTGGTGACGATGATCGCCGAGGTCGGCGGCGTGGTGGCCATGCTCAGCGACTAGGCCCGCAACGATGATCCGCAAGCGCAAACATGCCAATCTCGTGCTGCCGCTGACCTCGTTCGGCGACATCGCCTTCCTCATGATCATCTTCTTCATGCTGGTCTCGAACTTCATGAAGAAGGCCAACATGGAGATGGTTCCCGCCGTCAGCAGCAGCATCGCCAAGCAGGACGCCCCCAAGGTGGGGGTGTTCATGGACCAGGAGGGCGTGCTTTGGTACGAAGGCAACGTCTGCACCCCTCAGGAGCTGGTCTCCCTGCTGCAGATGCGCGCCGAGGATCTGCGCGACGATCCGGTCCACGTGAGCATACACAAGAGCCATCCGCGCCGCACCTTCATGCCGGTCATCGAGGCCGTTAGCGAGGCGGGGCTCAAGATGATCCTGACAGGAGAGCTGGAGGAATAACCTATGGCCAACACCGTTGACAATCCCGCGCCCGCCCCGGCGGCCGGCCGCGAACCCGACGACCTGCTCGTCGAAGTCCGGCGCTCGATCCTGGGCCTGGCCCTGCTGATCTCGTCCGCCATCCACTTCGTCCTGATCGGGGGCACCTCCTTCGGCCTCTACCGCGACTGGGGCAAGTACGGCCTGAGCAGCCCCGAGATGGGCTTCCACACGCCGTCGAAGATGAACCTGATCAAGAACCGCCTGCAGCGCGAGGCCGACGAGGCCGCGCGCAAGGCCGCCGCCGAGAAGCGCGCGGCTGAGGCGGCGGCCGCCGCCGCGACCAACGCGCCCGCTGCGACCGCGTCTGCGCCGTCCGCCGGCGCCGCGTCTGCCACCAACACGTCCGCATCCGCCGGCACCGTCAAGCCGCCCGAGGTCCAGCCGCTGCCGCCCAAGAGCGACTTCACCTTCGGGGAGGATCTGAAGCTCGACTAGGCCGAGGCTCCGTCAGGTCGCGTCTTTCCGATGCCTTCCCGCACCCACATGTCCGAAACCGTCGCGCCGCGCCCCAGTTGGGGAACACGCGCCATCGACGCCGCCTGCGCCGCGCTGGCGTGGCTGCACGCATGGCTGGCGCGGTGGCTGACGCAGGCCGTCCGCTGGCTCTGGACGCGCCAGAACCGTCTCTCGCTCTCCCTGCGCTTTTGCGTGGCCGCTGTCGGCCTGGCCCTGATGGCGGCGGCCGCCGCCTGGTGCCTGCCGCACCGCTTCGCGGTCTGGGCCGGCTTCGCCCCGGAGCACGTGCGCCTGCTGGAGGTCGGCGGCGAATGGGCTCAGGCGCAGCGGCTCGCGGTCTGGGCCTGGGTCGTGACCGGCCTCGCACTCGTCGCCGCCGGCGCCGCATGGTGGCGCCGCAACGCCGCCCTCTGGACGCTGAAGGCCGCCTGGGCCGCCTTCGCGCTGCTATTCGCGGGCGTCTTCCGCTGGACGCTGGCCGCGCCGGCCGCGCTGAACAACGCCGACTACCGCAGCTTCGACAAGCTGGCGCGCAACGAGATCTGGACCAGCGCCTTTCTGGCTGGCCCGCTCGCCGCCCTCTGGCCGCTGCTCATGCTGGCGGCGCTGCTCACGGTCGGCGCACGCCGCTGGTACACGGGCGCCGACTCGCGCGGCCCGCGCCTGGGCGACCGCCTGATCGCCAACCTGCGACGCGGCGGCGGCGACCGGCGCCTGCGCAGCTCCACCTACTGGGCCGTCGGACTGACGCTGGTCGTGCTCGTCGGGCCGATCATCATGCGCGGCTGCGGCTGGGAGGAGCCCTACGGCATCGTCAAGGGCAGCGGCGAGGTGCAGGTGCAGATGGTCAAGGTCAAGCGCACCGAGAAGAAGCAGAAACAGAAGAAGCTTCTCGTCGACCCCTGGAGCCCCTACATCCTCGAGCGCATGAACATCGACGATATCAAGACGCTGGCGGAGCTCGAGACGCAGACGCGCGACACCTACGTCGCCGACCAGGCCAGCGGCAAGCTCGGCAAGGGTGGCGGCAAGGGCGGCGGCTGGCCCAAGGGCATGGAGGGCGCCAATGTGCGCTTCATCCGCCTGCGTTACGACGGCGGCGACTGGGACCAGGACATGGGCCGCGGCGCCGACTACAACCTGCTGATCCGCTTCAACCAGTTCACCGGCCTGCCCATCGCCCGCGAGACCGAGTCGCGCGAGATCGACCGGCTGCCGCTCTTCCCGAAGAAGCGCTCGCCGCCCTTCGTCTTCATCACCGGCCGCGGCAACATCAACATCAGCAGCCGCGAGGCCAAGATCCTGCGCGAGTACTGCGAGCGCGAGGGCGGCATGCTGTTCATCGACAACGGAGGCGGCCACTTCGGCCCCAGCGTCCGGCGCATGCTGGCGCGCGTCTTCCCCGGCAAGAACCTGGTGGACATCGCCAACGACGACCCGATCTACCAGGCGCCCTTCGTTTTTCCGGACGGCGCGCCGCCCTTCTGGCACCACGACGGCAACCGCGCGCTGGGAATACGCCACGAGGGGCGCTGGGTCGTGTTCTACCATCCGGGCGACATCAACGACGCCTGGAAGGATGGTCACTCGGGCGCCGCGCCGCAGGTTGCAGACCAGGCCTACAAGCTTGGCGTGAACATCATCTACTACGCCTTCAATCAGTACTACAAGCGCCACTACGAGCAGGAGTGACCTTGGGCCGGACGCCTCGCAAAAAAAGAGCTCCCCGCGCGTCCGCGCAAGGAGCTCCTGTCATCCGTGACCGTGTGTTCACGCCGGGGCGATCGCCTCGACCGGGCACTCTCCGGCGCAGGCGCCGCAGTCGATGCACTTATCGGGGTCGATCTCGTACTGGTCGGCGCCCTCGCTGATCGCCTCAACGGGGCAGACATCCTTGCAGGCGCCGCACTTGATGCACTTGTCGCTGATCTTGTAAGCCATGGTGGTTGTCCTTCAAGTTGTTGAATGCGACTCATTATAAGGGCCGCCGCCGCCCGCCGCAATCTTCAATTATCCTGCGACAGCGATCGCGCCCGTCGGACAATATTCGGTGGCGTCGCGCAGCAGTTCCTCCGGCAGTTCCTCCCAGGCATGTCCGGCCGGGGGGCCGACGCGGACATCGTAGCCCCTCCCGTGGAAGGCGATGCCGAGCGGCGCCTGCAACACCTGCGAGCGGCGCACGCAGATGCCGCAGGCGATGCACTTGGCGGGTTCGATGACGACGCCGTGTCCCGCGTGGATGCGTCCGGCCGGGCGTTCGGCATGGCGCCCATGCGTGCTGGGCAGTTCCTCCGCGGCGCAGATCTCACGCAGCTTGCAGGCGTCGGCCTTGGCGCAGGCGCACTGGAGGCAGCGCAGGGCCTCGCGCACGAGGGCCTCGGGCGGCGAGTTGTCCGTCAATGCCTGCCGGTTCGCGTCGCGGCAGCGGGGATTGGCCATCGAGGCCAGGGCCGCCGGCGGCAGCGCGCCCGCATGGGAGCGGAAGGCGGTTTCCGGCGGGGTCTCCGCGGCGGCGCCCTCCCGCAGCCAGGCGTCGACCTTCTCCGCCGTCAGGCGTCCCTGCGCGTTGGCGATCACGGCCATGCGCACCGGGTGCGTGGCGGCGCCGGCGGCGAAGACCGGGAAGGGGCGTCCGTTGACCTGGCGCACCATCAGCGGCGCCAGATGGTTGTGCGTCAGCGGCAGGCCGAGGATGCGGGCGCAGGCCGGAGCCTCCGCCTCGCCGCAGCAGATCACGAGCGCGTCGCAGGTGCGCGCGAGGGTGGCGAGCGCGTCGTGTCCCTCTGCCAGGCGGGTATTGAAGGCGAAGGTCGCGCCGAGGCGACGCAGGCGGTCGAGGTCGTGTTCCAGGGCGGCCTCGGCAAAGCCGGGGGCGTTCCTCAGCGCGCCGCCGGCTTGCGGTTCCCGCTCGATGAGATGGCAGGCATGGCCGCGCCGCAGCAGGAAGCAGGCGGTGGCGAGTCCGGCGGGGCCGGCTCCGACGAGGGTGACGCGCCGACCGCCAGGCGGGGCGGGCGGCGGGGAAGAGTCTGTTGCACTGCACGTGGCCGCGAGTCCGGCCGCGGCCTGGATGGCAAGGGGCGCGTCGAGATCGCGCCGGTGGCAGCGTTTCTCGCAGGGGGCGGTACACACGGCCGCGAGCAGGTGCGGCAGGGCGAGCGCCGCGTCGACGATGCCGGCGGCGCGGTGCATTTCGCCGGCGGCCAGGGCGCGCATCAGGCGCGGGATGTCGAGACGGGAAGGGCAGGCGAGCTGGCAGGGCGCCTCGCAGTCGGCGCGGTGGTCGCCCAGCAGCAGGGCGAGCGTCCGGCGGCGCGCATCATGCACGCGCGGCGAGCCGGTGGCGACGCGCGCGGCTTCGTCGGCGCGGGCGACGCAGGCGGGCAGGAGCCGACCGGTGTCGAGATCCTCGACCACGCAGACGCCGCAGCCGGCCTGGCGGTTGGGCACCGCGTCCAGATGGCAGAGTGTAGGGATGGCGATGCCCGCCTGGCGGGCGGCATTGAGCAGGGTGGTGCCGGGCGGGACGTCGACAGGCTGGTCGTCGATCAGGAGTCGCGGCATCGTGGGCTTCCGCGGCGGCCGGCGGGCTCAGAG
>CAYRPP010000016.1:0-14356 GCA_964426115.1 uncultured Lentisphaerales bacterium
GTGCAGTGGAACTGCGATCCGTCGCTGCTGACGCAGCCTCAGGCCTGCTCGAACCTCCTCGACGCGGCAACCAATCCGTCGGCGTGGTCGGTCCTGAGCGGATGGAACACGTCGCGGTTCTACCAGGACCAGGACGTCACCAACCGGCCGGTTCGCTTCTACCGCATCCTGGCACCGTTTACCTACCCGTAGCGGCGGGAGCGCCTCCGGCGAGTAACGGGCCTGGAGCCAAAGGGTGCTTCAGGCCCGTTCGGCGCGTCCCACCAGCCATTGGCCGGGACGCGAGCGCGGTTCACGACCGTCAAAGGCGATCTGCCCGTTGACGACGGTTAAGCGGCAGCCCTCGGCATAGTGGTGCGGATCCGCAAAGGTTGCCGTTTCGCGCACGGCGGCCGGATCGAATACCGCGAGGTCCGCCCAGGCGCCCTCGGTCAGTTGCCCACGCCCCTCGAGTCCGAAGGCCTGTGCCGGCAGGAGGGTTAGCCGCCGGACGGCCTCTTCGACGGTGAAGGGCAGCGCATTGTCGAGGGCCATCCGCAGGAAGCGCACGAAGGTACCGTAGGTGCGCGGATGCGGATAGTCCCGCGATAGCGGTCCCGTGATCGCCCGGATCGAGGCGTCGGATCCCACCATGACCCAGGGTTCAGCGTAGATGCGGCGCAGGTTCTCCTCCGACATGCTGGCGAAGAAGGCTTCCGTGTGCATTTCGTCGGCCACGAGGAACTTGACGAAAGCCTCGGTCGGTGCACAGCGCCATTCGCGCGCGACGGCTGCCAGCGTCGCGCCGCGGAAACGGGCCAGTTCCGGTGCCGTTGTGCCGCCAATGATGATCTGCTCCCAGGTCTCGGGGGTGGCGGCGGCCGTAAGTTCCCGCACGATCCGCGCGGCACTCCGGGAATCCCGGAGCCGAGCGATGATGGCGGCATTGCCGTCGGCCTGCGCCCAGCCCGGCAGGCGGCTGTCGAGCGAAGTCGCGCTGACACAGTAGGGATAGCGGTCGGCCTGCACCGCGCAACCGGCGCCGCGCGCCGCGTTGATCAGCCCCAGCACCTTCTCCAGCTTGCCCCAGTTGGCCTTGCCGGCCGTCTTGAGGTGCGAGATCTGAACCCGGACGCCGGTGGCGCGCGCCACATCGAGCACCTCCGCAAGCGCCGCTTCGATTCGGTCGCCCTCGCTGCGCATGTGGGTGGCGTAGATTCCCTTGCGGGCGGCCGCGGCGCGCGCCAGCGACTGGATCTCCTCCGACGCCGAGAACCGCCCCGGCACGTAGATCAGCCCCGTCGAGAACCCCGAGGCGCCCTCGTCCAGAGCCTGTTCGAGACGCCGGACCATCTCGCGCGTCTCGTCGTCCGTTGCTGCGCGCCCCGCAAAGCCCATCACGCCGGCCCGCAGCGTGTTATGGCCCGCCAGATAGACGACGTTCGGAGCATGTTTCGTTGCGGCCAGATGGTGGCGGTAGGCGGTTACCGAGCGCCAGGGATAGTTGTCTGCCGCGGTGTCCTCTAGCCCGGCTGCCTGCAGGATGGCAAACCAGTCGGAGGGATGCCGGGCCGCCCCCAGCAGGGGCGCGGCCGAACAGCCGCACTGGCCGACGACTTCCGTTGTGACCCCCTGCCGCACCTTGCTGGGCGCGTCGGGCTCGATCGCCAGATAGGCATCGGAATGCGAATGCGCATCGATGAATCCCGGCGTCACCAGGCATCCCGCGACATTCATATCCGCTTCGCTCGTGGCCCCGGCGGCAATCGCGCCGAGGGCGACGATCCGTCCGTCGCGGATTCCCACGTCCACCAGGCGGGCAGGTACGCCCGTTCCGTCAACCACCTGCCCCCCACGCAGCAGCAGGTCGAAGTCCGGGCGTCCGCGCGCGACGCCAGGGGCCTGATCATCCGCCGGCGCGGCCGGGCCCGCGGCCGCGGACCCGCCAGGCGAAAGCATGGCGACCACCTGCCGCTGCACCTCGCCGATCTCGTCGAGCTTCAACTGGGGATCGAGCACGATGAAGGTGTCGCCGGTCGGGCGGTGCTCGTAGATCCGCAGGATGCCGCCCCCTTCGTGCGGCTTGGCGTCGCGCTCCACCAGGATGCGCTTGCGCTCGAGCATGACCGCCAGCACGTAGACGACGTTGAGGTTGGCGGGATCCTCGAGCGCCACGAGACGGCGCAGAAGCGTCTCGGCGGTCTCGCGGTGCAGGTGCTCGGGCCGGGCGCGCGTCTCGGCCGGCGCCGTGAAGACGCCCTGCCAGAGACTGAACGGCGCCGGGCCGCCGTCGCGCCGGCTCCAGCATGGCATGCAAAAATCGCCGCGGTCGAAACCGGTCTCGGACTCGAAGAGCGCCGAAACGCACTCCTGCCCGTCGGAGAACGGGCTGCTGCAGACGGTGCAACTGCGCCCCCGCGGGCGGATATTCCATTCATGAACCATGGCGGGAGTCTAGCAAATCCCCGCGCCAGGTCGCGAGGGCATAGTGGCAGGATGGACAAAACGGGCGGCGCGTGGCATGCTATCCAATCCGACATGCCGGCAGCTTATCGCCGGCGCAACTTCAGGAAACAGCCATGGCTGTAGACGTGCGCATCACAGATCTGGTCAAGACGTTCGGAAAGCTCCGCGCGGTCGACAACGTCTCGATCGGGATCGCGCCGGGCGAGCTCTTCTTCCTGCTCGGACCGAGCGGCTGCGGCAAGACTACGCTGCTGCGCGCGGTGGCGGGCTTCCACCAGCCAGAATCGGGAACCATCTTCATCGGCGACCGCGACGTGACGCGCCTGCCGCCGCATGCGCGCGACACGGGCATGGTCTTCCAGAGCTACGCCCTCTGGCCGCACCTGACGGTGGCGGAGAACGTGGCCTTCGGGCTCAAGGTGCGGCGCCGCCCGCGACCGGAGATCGCGCGCCGGGTGGCGGAGGCACTGGAGCGTGTGCACATGGCCGACCGCGCCCGCGCCCGCCCGAACCAGCTCTCGGGCGGCCAGCAGCAGCGCGTGGCGCTGGCGCGCGCGCTGGTGATCGAGCCGCAGTGCCTGCTGCTGGACGAGCCGCTCTCCAACCTCGACGCCAAGCTGCGCCTCGAGATGCGCTGCGAGATCCGGCGCATCTGCAAGCAGGCCGGGCTGACGGCGATCTACGTGACGCACGACCAGAAGGAGGCGCTCTCGGTCGCCGACCGCCTGGCGGTGATGCGCGCGGGGCGCATCGAGCAGGTTGGTTCGCCGCGGGAGGTCTACCTCCATCCGGCCAACACCTTTGTAGCCGGGTTCATCGGCGAGGCCAATTTCCTGGCGGGGCGTGTGGTCGCGGCGCGCGCCGGGCGCGTGCAGGTCGAAACGCCCGTGGGCCGCCTGGAGGCCCCGGCCGCGCAGGCGCAACACGCGCCCGGCGCCGCAGTGACCCTCTGCATCCGGCCCGAGGCCGTGCAGCTCGCCCTGCCAGGCGCCCCGGCGGAGAACCTCGTCGAGGGGACGCTGCGCCAGACGGTCTACCTTGGCGAGGTCGCGCAGCACGAGCTGGAGCTCGACGGACGCGACGGGGCGCGCGTTCCCTTCCGTGCCTTCGAGCTCGGCGCCTCCATGGCGGGTACGGTGACGCCGGGCCAGCGAGTGAGGTGCTCGATTCCCGTCGCGCAGGTGGAGGTGCTGTGAAGCGCATCCTTTGGGTGCTCCTGGCGGCGGCGGCCATGGTGGCGCTGCCTTTCATCTTCCGGCGTCCCTCCGCGCAGGGGAAATGGGCGCCGGGCGATCCCGTCCTGGTGATCGTCTCGCCCCACAACGAGGCGATCCGCGAGGAGTTCGGGCACGCCTTCAGCGCCTGGCATGCGGCGCGCCACGGGCGGCCCGTCAAGGTCGACTGGCGCGTGATCGGGGGCACGACGGAGATCATGCGCTATCTGGCGTCGGAGTATGTCGGCTCGATGCGCGCATGGTGGGAGCGCGGCGGCCGTCCGTGGCCGGCGGCCGGGGCCGAGTGGATGCTCGACCGGCGCTTCGACCCGGCGCGTCCGCCCGCGGCGGCGGACGCGGAATGGGAGCTGCGACGCGGACTCTTCCTGGCGTTCCGCACCAACGATTCGTCCGCGGCGGCGACGGCGCGCATCGACCTCTTTTTCGGCGGCGGCGTCTACGACCACGAGAAGGCCCAGCGGCAGGGACTGACCGTGCCGCCCTGGGCGGAGCCTGCGGAGGTTCCCGACGGGCTCTTCACGGATGCCGACGGACACGAGCTGATTCCCGAGGGCAGCAGCGGCGAGGTCTGGCGCGGCAAGGCCTTCTTCGGCACGGTCCTGAGCACCTTCGGCATCTGCTACAATCCCGACCGCCTCGTGGACCTGGGCATCGCGGAGCCTCCGCGGACCTGGGCGGACCTGGCCGACCCGCGCTACTTCGGGCAGGTGGGCGTGACCGATCCGACCAAGAGCGGCAGCGTGGCCAAGGCCTTCGAGATGATCATCCAGCAGGCCTGCCGCGAGACCGTGCGCGCGCGGGGTTTCAGCGATGCGCAGGTCGCGGAATGGGAGGCCGCCATCGCCTGCGCGCGCCTGCCGCCCGGCGCGCTGCCCGCGGGCGTGCCCGCCGCCTACCAGGAGGCCGTCGAGCGCGGCTGGATCGACGGCCTCAACCGCGTGCGGCTGATCGGCGCCAATGCGCGCTACTACACCGACTCCGCGGGCAAGGTGCCGATCGACGTCGGCATGGGCGCCACGGCGGCGGGCATCGCCATCGACTTCTTCGGCCGCTTCCAGTCCGAATACACGCGCGCGGCGGATGGGCGGCCCCGCATGCGCTACCTTACGCCCGCGGGCGGATCCAGCGTCAGCGCCGATCCCATCAGCCTGCTGCGGGGCGCGCCGCACCGCGAGCTGGCGGTGCGCTTCATCGCCTTCTGCCTGGGAGCGGAGGGCCAGAAGCTCTGGAACTACCGTCCGGGCGAGCCGGGCGGCCCGCGGCGCTACGCCCTGCGCCGGCTGCCGATTCGCCGCGACTTCTACCCCGGCGAGGAGCCCGCCTTCGAGGCGCGGGCGCGGGAGCACGCCGCCCGCTGCAGCGACGACCTTGCCGATCCCGCGGTCAATCCCTTCCGCCTGGCGCGCGGTTTCGACTACCAGTCGCGCTGGACGGGAGCGCATTTCGGCATCCAGCGCGACCTGGTGCGCGCCATGTGCCTCGATTCGGGCGACGAACTGCGTGCGGCCTGGCGGCGCATCCGCGAGCGCGGGGGCGCCGAACGGCAGCCGGAGGCCATGGAGTGGCTGCTGAAGCTGCCGCAGACGCCTGTGCCCGTGACATGGTCCGGCGCCGTGACTTACTACGCATCGGACAGTGCCGACCGGTTGGAGTACATGCGTCGCTGGACGGCCGAGATGCGCGCCAATTACCGCCGTGCCCAGGCGCTCGTCCGCTGATGCCCACGTCGCGCCGCCTGCGGCAGAGGGTTATAACGCAAAGACGCAGAGGCGTGGAGTGGGAGCTGTTCTGCGCTGGAAGATCGGGCTACGGCGCCGTGCTTCCGGAATCCGGATTTGAGCCGCGCAGCTTGTAGATGCGCTCCATTTTCGCGGCGATGTCGCGATAGCCGATGTCCGCGCCGTAGATCTCGCGGTAGATCGTGAAGGCGCGCTCGATGTTGCCGGCCTCCTCCGAGATCTCGCCGAGCTCGAACAGCACCTGCTTGCGCTGATCGTTCATGACCGGCAACTGTTCGAGCGCCGTCTCGAGCTGCATGACGGCCATGTCGCCCTGGCCCTTCTTGCGGAAGCAGCGCGCCAGGCCGAAGAGCGCATCGCTGCGCTCCTTCGGGCTGCGCTGGGCGAGCTGGAACTGCTGGATGGCGTCGTCGTACGCCTCGTACTGCAGGTACTGCTGGCCCAGCTCGAAGCGCAGGCGGAGGTCGTTGGGGTAGCGCTCGACGCGCTGGACGAGGTCGTCGAACACGAACTGGTTGCGCTCGTGCTCGATCGCCTCGGCCTGGGCAGCGTCGCCGGTCGCCGCAATGCGGGCGTCGAACGACTGTATGCGCAGCGACGAGAGCATGCGGTCGAGCTCCGGATCGGACGGGTTGATGGCGCGCGCGGTCGCGATGGTTTCGACGGCCTCGTCGAAGCGCTTCTGCTGCTGCAGCATCCGCGCCAGGGCGCGGTAGTAGTTTAGGTTCTTCGGATCCGACTCGATTCTCTTCCGCTGTTCGGCGATGAGCGTCTCGGCTTCGGAAGCCGCCACAACGGCCTTGCCCTCCATGTCGATCTGACCGGCGGTCGCCTGGTCCTTGATCAGCTTGCGGAAGTCGCCGCCGCCACCGGCGGAATCCCAGGTGCCGGCCATGGCGATGCGCGCGTCGGTGTCCTTCAGCAGGGCGAGGATGCCGGCGTCCAGCGGCTTGAGGTTGACCAGCGCGTTGAGCACCTCGCGCGCCTTGACCCACTGCTCGGCGCTACGGTAGGTGTTCGCCAGGCTATGCATCAGCCCGGGATTTTGCATGTCCACCTGCAGCGCCGTCTCGAGGTACATGATTGCGCTCTCGGGCTGTCCGGCGGCGATGGCGCACTGCGAGGCCAGGTCGACATACTTTACGGACAGCGGCGCCTGGGCGATCAGGCGCTCGGCGGCCAGCAGCGCTGCCGCATGGCGGCCGCGGTGCAGCAGCGAAAGGGTCTTGAAGTACTGGGGCAGGGCGCCGATCTCGGCCAGCTTGAGCTTGATGGCGCCGGGCTTGTCCTTGGTGAACCGCTGCAGGCTGGCGGCGCGCAGGAACTTTCGGGCGCGGAAGAAGTCCGGCGAGATCTCGATGCAGGTGTAGAGCAGGTCGATAGCCATGTCGAGACTGCCGCGCTCGAAGGCCGCGAACCCCTTGTTGAACAGGTTGTTCAACCGCTTCTGGGTCTGCGGATCGCTCTCGGCTCGCACTGGAGTCTCTTCTGCCATGGAAAAATCCCCTGCCGGCGCGGTCGTTGTCCGCCCGCGCTTCTTCACCTTGAACAACCATTCCTTATACAAGTTTTACCAGCCGTCGTCAATGAAAGGATGTTGCCGTCCGGCGTGAAGAACGTGAAGACCGGCATCTCGTCCAACTCGCTGCCGTCGGTCAGCGCGACGAGATTGGCTGGTTCTTCCATGGCGTTCATAGGGTGTTCCCGCGCACGCGGCCGCGCCGGCATCACGGCATACGGGCCTGGGCGAAACGGACTTGGCCGGCCAGATCGCGCGCGATCTCGATCTCGGCGAAGCCCGCCTGCTCGAGCAGCGCGCGCACGGCCGCGCCCTGGTCGTGGCCGATCTCGAGGAAGCACCAGCCGTGCGGCCTGAGGGCCAGGGCTGCGTCGGGAATCAGGTCGCGGAGGACCGCGAGCCCGTCGGAGCCGCCGTCGATGGCGCTTAGCGGCTCGAAGTCGCGGATCATCGCGGGCAACTGCCCGCAGGTCCGGCTGTCGATATAGGGCGGGTTCGAGACCACCGCGTCGAGCGAGGCGGGCGGCAGGCCGGCGCAGAGCTCGCCGTGGATGAACGTGATGCGCGCGGCGACCCCGTGGCGCGCGGCGTTAGCGCGGGCCAGCTCGATCGCCGCGGACTCGCGGTCCACGGCCATGATCTTGCAGCGGGGCGCCTCGACCGCCAGGCTCACCGCGATGCAGCCGCTGCCGGTGCCGATGTCGCCGAGGAGCGGCACCGGCGCCTGCCAGACGCCGGGCTGGCCGAGCACCCGCTGCACGAGCTGCTCGGTCTCTGGCCGGGGAATCAGCGCGCGGCGGTCCACCTTCAGCGGTAGCCCGCGGAACTCCCACTCGCCCAGGATGTACTGCACGGGTTCGTGGGCGCCGAGGCGCAGGACGCCGCGGCGCAGGGCCGCGACCTGCCATGTGAGCAGCCGCCGCGTACGTTCGAGCGGCAACTGCAGCCGGGGCAGGCGCAGGATGCGGGCCGCCAGCAGCTCGCAGGATTGCCGGGGCTCCGAGACACCGCGCGCCTCGAGCCAGCAGACCGCCGCATCCAGCAGCGTCGCCAGCTGACGGGTCGCGGCGGTGGGCGTCGGGCCTGCCGGCATGAGGCACCCGTCAGAAGGGCATGCTGTCGTCCAGGGGCGGCTCGTCCTCCGGAACGGCCTCCCCCTCGCCCGCGGCCGCCGCCGCGTCGAGGCGCTCGAACTTGAAGCATTCGAGGTTCACGTAGTAGCGGCCCTGGTACTCGCGGCCGCGGATGCTGAAGCTCACGCGGAGACGCTCGCCGGCCTGAACGCCGTCGAGCAGGGCGCAGCCGTCCTTGATGCAGGCGAAGGCGACCTCCTGCGGAAAACGGTCGTCCTCGGTGGTGATCACGAATTCGCGCTTGCTGAAGCCGCTGTTGAAGGTCTGCGTTTCCTTGACAAGCTTGACGGTGCCGGTCATCTCGTAAAGCATGGTGGGTTCTCCCGTGGGTGCGCGGAAAAGGCCGCGTGCGAGTCGTATGGATGCATTATGCCAGCAACCGCCGGGCGAGGCGACTCCAAATTGCAGAAGCGTCAGGCTTCCGCCACCACGCGGTTGCGCAGCACGCCGATGCCGCCGATCTCGACCTCCATCGTGTCGCCGGGCTTCAGGAAGCGCGGAGGCTGGCGCGCGCTGCCGACGCCTCCCGGAGTGCCGGTAAGGATGACCGTGCCGGGCAGCAGCGTCATGCCGGCCGAGAGGTAGCTGATCAGGTAGGGCACGTTGAAGACCAGCAGCGCCGTGCTGGCGTCCTGCAACGTCTCGCCGCTCACGCGGCCCCGGATCGCGCAACCGGACGGATCCAGATCGGTCTCGATCCAGGGGCCGAGCGGGCAGAAGGTGTCGAACGACTTGCCGCGGCACCATTGCTCGTCGCCGCGCTGGCAGTCGCGGGCGCTGACGTCGTTGGCGCAGGTGTAGCCCAGCACGCAGTCCAGCGCCCGCGTCTCGCTCACGCTGCGGACGGCCCTGCCGATCACCACCGCGAGCTCGGCCTCGAAGTCGACCGCCTGCGACGCGATGCGCGGCAGCACGACATCGGCATCCGGATCGGTTACCGCGCTCGTCGCCTTCATGAACATGACCGGCGCGCGTGGCAGCCCGCCGCCCCACTCCTCGGCATGCGCCTTGTAGTTGCGGCCGATGGCCAGCACGTTGACGGGTGCCAGCGGCGCCAGCAGGTGCGTGCCGGCCAGCGGCACGGTGCGCGCCGTCGGTTCCAGCCCCCGGTACAGGTCGCCCGCGGCGACGCGGATCATTTTCCCCTCGATCAGTCCATGACAGGGATGCCCCGTGGCATCGGCAAAGCGGACGATTTTCATGGCGCGTGTATTCCTTCGTTCATCGTGGCGCCGGTTCCGACGCCTGCCGGCGCGCCAGGGCGGCGGGCAGGCCCCAGCCGCACTTGCGCGCGTGAATCTCGTTGAAGACCAGAATCAGGATGTCCGCGTCGGCGAGACGGGGATGGGCCGCCACGGCATCGAAGCCAATATCCCCCAGGTCGACGGCCCCGGCGGTCTCCCGCCTCTCGCCCGTGAGCCGCGCCTGGTAGTGGTGCCGGCAGTAGAAGAAAAAGTCGACCTCGCCGCGGACGCCCGTGCGGGCCAGGGCGTCGATCAGCGTGAAGGCGAAGCTGTCGCCGGCTATGGCGATCCGGAGCGGGGCGGCGGCGGGGACGTACGTCTCCTCCAGCACCGGGAACGGCACCGGACACCTCCCACGCGGTCCGGACGACCACATGTTCAGCAGACGGGCCAGGTCGTTGTCCGTGCCCACCGGCGCTCGGTGGCGGTGCCCGGCGAGCGCTGGCAGGATCGGCAGGTTATGGTCCGCGGGCTGCGCCCGCAGGGCCTGCCAGAGCCGTTCCAGCGCCCGTTGCGCCCCGTAGTGGTTCCAGTGCGTGCCGCCGGGCGGGAAGAGATCGACGCCTTCGCGCTTCCACTCCAGGAAGGCGGCATGGGCGTCCACGCAGGCGACGTCCGTGCCGCGCAGGGCGGCGGCCAGTTGCTGGTAGGCGTTGGTTTGCGCCGCCGCAGCGGGCGGCAGGCGGCGGAACGGTTCCGGCAGGCGCTCGGGATAGATCTCGGCCTTGCTGGGCGCGATCATCACCGCGAAGGCCGTGCCGCGTTGCCGGCAGATCCGCTGCAAACGGGCCAGATCCGCGGCGAAGGTGTCGGCGACTCCCGGCCGGAAGGCCGGTCGCCGCGTGCGTTCGCGGACATACGCCTTCTCGAAGAGCCAGCCGCCCGCGCCGGTCATCACGCTGGTGTTCACGCCTCCCGGCACACGGCGGAAGATCGAAGCATTGATCTGGTTGGCGGTGCGGATACCGATGCCGCGCCAGCCTAGGTGGCGCGCGAGCCACGGCTCGACGGACGCGGCGAAGTCGCCGCCGAACCACGTCCGCGCCGTCAGGCGCGGCACCGTCGCGCGCCGCTCGACGCCGCCGAGGCGCACATCGGGCGGGAACCCGCACAAGGTGCCGCAGAAGACGAGCGCGAACATGGTCGCCAGCCCCGCGACCGAGAGGGTGCGGGCATAGGCGGCGCCATGCCGCCGCGGCACATGCGGTTCCGGTGGTGTATGCGGTTGAAGAGCCATCGCTAGAAACGGAAATAGATGAACGGGTTGAAGCCTCCCAGCAGCAGCGGAAGCGTCGAGAGGCCGATCAGCGCCAGCGTGGCTCCCGTGCGCAGGAGGATTCGGCCTGTGGCGCGGGACGTCCCATCCGCCACCGTCCAGTCGTGCGACGACGCCCGCCGCGCGAGAAGCGGCGCGAAGGCCATACCCGTGCCCAGCAGCAGCGCCGTCGCGGTGCGCGGGTCGGCCAGCGCCGGCAAGCCGGCGCCGGTCGCCGCCGCCAGGCCGGCCAGGGAGCGGAGGTAGTCGCCGGCGGACGCCAGGCTCTCCGCGCGGAAGAAGACCCAGCCGACCAGCACCAGCAGGAAGGTCGCGGGCACCGCGAGGGCCGCGGGCGGTGTGCGCGCGCCCGGACGGCGCGACAACCGCTTCTCAATGGCGATCCAGAGGCCATGCCAGGCGCCCCAGACGACGAAGTTCCAGGCGGCGCCATGCCAGAGGCCCGAGAGCAGGAAGACGAGCCAGAGGTTGAAGGCGCGGCGGCCAGGCGCCACGCGGTTGCCGCCGAGCGGGATATAGAGGTAGTCGCGCATGAAATTGCCGAGCGAGATGTGCCAGCGGCGCCAGAACTCCACCATGCCGCGCGAGATGTAGGGGAAGTCGAAGTTCTCGAGGAAGCGGAAGCCCATCATGCGTCCCAGGCCGATGGCCATGTCGGAGTAGCCCGAGAAGTCGAAATAGATCTGCAGGGCGTAGGCGTAGAGACCGGCCCAGGCCGCGCCGGCGCCGAGGGAGCCCGGGGCGGCAAAGGCCTGGTCGGCCAGCAGCGCCAGCGGGTTGGCCAGGAGGCACTTCTTGGCCAGCCCCAGCGCCAGACGCCAGGCGCCCGAGAGCAAGTCCTCCGTCCCGGCCTGGCGCTGGTCGAGCTGGGCGGCCACGTCGTGGTAGCGCACGATGGGGCCGGCGATCAGTTGCGGGAAGAGCGCTATGTAGAGCAGGTAGCGCGCGAAGGTGCGGGCCGGGTGCGCCGTGCCGCGGAAGACGTCCATCAGGTAGCTGACCTTCTGGAACGTGAAGAAGGAGATGCCGATGGGCAACGCCACGCGTGTCCAGGCCAGCGGGGCGCGGCCCGCCAGCGCCAGCATGGCGTTGAGCTGCTCCAGGCCGAAGTTGGCGTACTTGAAGTAGAGCAGCAGCGCCAGGTTCACGGCTAGTCCCAGGCCCAGCCACCGCCGCCGCGCCGCCGTTCCCGCGGTGTCCGGCGCCAGCCGGTTGCCGATCACGTAGTCCAGCAGGCAGCCCGCCACGAGGATGAAGACGAAGCGCGGTGCGCCCCAGGCGAAGAAGAGCAGGCTCGCCGCCAGGGCGACGCCGTTGCGGGCACGCGCGGGCGCGAGGTAATAGGCCGCCAGCGTCAGCGGCAGGAAGAGATAGAGAAATGTCAGCGAGCTGAAGACCACGTCGGGCGACCCGCGGCGCTGCTGCTCATCGTCCGGCCGCGCGTCACGAGGCCGGCGCCGGGCGCGCCGCCTGCCGCAGGAGCTTCATGATGGGACGCTCCAGGCGGTTCGCCATGCGCAAAAAACCGAGGTCGGTCTGATGCGCGCCGTCGACGCTGCAGTTGCCAAAGTCAGCGCCGAGGAGAGTGCCGCCGTCGACGAAGGCGATGCGCGAGTCGCCCGCCCGTCGCCGGGCGGCCACGGTGCGGCGCTGGAAGTCGCGCGCCGCGAGCCGCTGCCGCCGGGCTTCGTCGTTGAAGGCCTCGGAGGCGTAAGCGACCTTGGAGACCACGAGGATGCAGGTTCGCGGCCAGCGCCGGCGCAGGATGTCCAGGAACACCGGCAGCGTCTCGCGGACCTTTTCAAGCCCGCCGGCGTTGGCCTCGTAGTCCATGACGAAGAGCGCGGGCGCGGGCAGCGTTGCGATGACCTGCGCCACGCCGGGCTCGCCGCGCCCGCTGCCGGAGAAGCCCAGGTTGAGGAAGGGCGCGTCGATGCGCCGGCTCAGGATGTTGGTGTAGGCCATGCCGGGGCGCGAGGCGCAGCCCCCCTGTGTGATCGAGGTGCCGTAGACCACGACCGCCCGCCTCCAGGTGTGCGGCGGCGGCGCGGAGACGCGGCTGCCGGCGTCGAGGCCCACCTCCAGCTCGGCGACCCCCTTGTAGAGCGGGAAGTTGACCGTCACGGTGCGGCGTTTTGCCGTCGGCAGATTGCAGAGCGTCGTCTGATAGGCGTCGAGGGCGCGGTTGAAGCGCGATGTGCCGGCGTAGTCCATGGCGCCGACATCGCCGATGTAGACGTCGAAGCCGGCCTCGCCCGTGGCCGGCATGTGATCCATTGCGTGCGTGCCGCGCAGCTTGACGCGCAGGCTGATCCGCCGGGAGTCGGTGCGGAAGCGGAGCTGTACGCCGGCTGTGTGCCAGGCGAGGTCGTCCACCGCCTGCGTCAGCTTTCCCCCGTGCTCCAGGGGCATGCGGCGGAAGGTGCCGGGCAGCGCCCAGCCCATCCCTTCGATGCGGAAGGGCCGTTCCCAGGGGGAGTGCCAGACCAGGCCGTCGGCGTCGGCCGCGTCGGCGCGCATGCGGGGATCGTGGCGCAGCGCGGCGTCCTGACGCACGCCTGCCGGCTTCGCTTTCGATTTGGCTATTGCGTGCATGAGCGGACCTTAACCATGCATGGTGGAGCGACGGGGATTCGAACCCCGGACCCCTACGTTGCGAACGTAATGCTCTACCAACTGAGCTACCGCCCCATGCTGGATACCGGAAACGGGCGGAATAGTAGCGCATTCCGGGCGCACCGGCAATCTCAAAATAAGCAGCATCTTTCATGGCCGGACGAATTCTGATATAATTAGTATTTTAATCATGGAGAACACGCGTGGCTTACGAAAAGATTAGCCGGCCCGCCATGGGCGCGGACATCCGCATGGGCAAGAACGGCCGACTGATCGTGCCGGAGTGTCCGATCATCCCGTTCATCGAGGGCGACGGTACCGGCCCGGACATCACGCGGGCCGCCATGGCCGTTTGGAATGCCGCCGTCGCCAAGGCCTATGAAGGCGAACGGCGCATCGCCTGGATGGAAATCTACGCCGGCGAGAAGGCCATCGCCGTCTACGGGCCCGATGTCTGGCTGCCCCGGGAGACGATCGAGGCGATCCACCGGCAGCTCGTGGCGGTCAAGGGGCCGCTGACCACTCCGGTGGGCGGCGGAATCCGCTCGCTCAACGTGGCCCTGCGTCAGGAACTGGATCTCTACGTCTGTCTCCGTCCCGTGCGCTGGTTCAAGGGCGTGCCCTCGCCGGTCCTTCACCCCGAGCGCACCGACATGGTCATCTTCCGCGAAAACACCGAGGATATCTACGCGGGCATCGAGTGGCCTGCCGGCTCGGAAGCTGCCCGCAAGGTGATCGCCTTCCTTGGCAGCGAGATGGGCGTCAATCAGATCCGCTTCCCTGAGACCTCGGCCATCGGCATCAAGCCCGTCTCGTCCGAGGGAACCTCGCGCCTGGTCCGCGCGGCCATTCAGTACGCCATCGAAAACGACCGTCGCTCGGTGACCCTCGTCCACAAGGGCAACATCATGAAGTTCACCGAGGGCGGCTTCCGCGACTGGGGCTACGCGCTGGCCCGCGCGGAATTCGGCGCGGAACTGATCGACAACGGCCCCTGGTGCCGCTTCAAGAATCCCAAAACCGGCCGTGAGATCGTCGTCAAGGACTGCATCGCCGACGCCTTCCTGCAGCAGATTCTGACGCGGCCGGCGGACTACGACGTCGTCGCGACGCTCAACCTCAACGGCGACTACATCTCCGACGCCCTCG
>CAYRPP010000017.1:0-2036 GCA_964426115.1 uncultured Lentisphaerales bacterium
GTTCGTCGGGCGCATCCCCGTGACCTGCACGCTCGAGAGCCTCACCGAGGACGATTTGGTGCGGATCCTGACCGAGCCGAAGAACTGCATGGTGCGCCAGTACCAGAAGCTGCTTGCGCTGGAGTCGGTCGCGCTCGAGTTCACGCCGGAGGCCCTGCGCGCGATGGCCCGCGTCGCCCTGGAGCGCAAGACGGGTGCGCGCGGCCTGCGGGCCATCATGGAGCACCTGATGATGGAGCTGATGTACGAGGCGCCGGGACGGAAGGATTTAGGCGAGATCGTGATCTCGGCGGAGATGGTCAAGGCGCAGATCGAGAATCCCGGATCGCTGATCCGGTGCCTCAAGAGCGCCTGAACGGCTTGGCGGCGGAGCGGAGCCAGGCACGGGCCGCACCGCCGGAATGCAGGAAAAGCAACAGCCCTGCCCGCGCCTGGCGCGCGGCGCGGGCCCGATCAAGGAAGAGCATCATGGCGGCAAAGACAGGCAGACCGGTCATCGCGGCGCAGCTCTACACGCTGCGCGAATTCATGAAGACGCCCGAAGACATGGCCAGGACCCTCAAGCGCGTGCGGCAGATGGGCTACGAGGCGGCCCAGATCTCGGGCGTCGGACCGATCGACCCCGCCGAACTGCGCCGTCTCATGCTGGCGGCCGGCGTCGAGCCAGTCGGCGCGCATGTCGGCCTCGACGCCTTCCGTGCCGATGTGCGCAAGGTCATCGCCGACTGCCGGGCCTGGGGTGTCGGCTACGTGGCGGTTCCCTGGATGTCGCCTAAGGACTTGTCCACCCTGCAAGACTGGAAAAGGCTCTGCAAGGAGTTGGATGGCTACGCGCGCATCCTGCGCAAGGCGGGAATCGTGCTTCAGTACCACAACCACATGTTCGAGTTCGAGAAGCTTGGCGTCCGCAAGGGCAAGGGCGGCACGACGATTCTCGATCTGCTCTACCGGCAGACGAAGCTGCTGCAGGCCGAGCTGGACATCGGCTGGGTCGTCCGCGGCGGACAGGACCCGGTCGCCTGGATCGCGAAGCTGGCCGGGCGTATCGACCAGGTGCACCTCAAGGACTGGGGCGTGATCAACAACGAGCCGGCTTGGCGCGCGATCGGCGAGGGTGGCATCGGCTGGCCGCAGGTCTTCAAGGCCTGCCGGCGGGCCGGCACGCGCTACTTCATCGTCGAGCAGGACTCCTGCCCGGTCACCGGCGATCCCTTCCTCAGCCTCAAGATCAGCCGCCAGAACATCCGGGCCATGGGCCTCGGTTGAGCTAGAGCACGCAGACCTCTACCCGGCAGCGGCCCGACGCGGCGCCGGCGGCGAGCAGGGTTTCGCGGCGCCGCTCCGGCCGCTTGCCGGTGCGGCGGCGCACCGTGCGGACCACCGCCGACGGCGCCAGGAGTGGCACATCCCAGAACACCCGTCCGCCGGGCGCCGGCAGCTGCGCGGCCTCCAGGTCGAGCACGCCCTCGCCGAGCGTGACGGGGGCTTTCTCCTTGAGCAGCGCCTTGGCCAGGTAGCCCAACGGGAGTTCCGCCAGCGAGCCCAGCAGCGGCGGCGCCAGGAGATCGCCGGCCTGGCCGCCCGCGAGCTTGACGAACTGGCTCGCGAGCGCCCGCAGGAAGTCCTCGGCATCCGCGTCGGGAAGCGCCGCGGACACGGTGATACCGAAGCCGAAGCGTCCCTGGACCGCTTCCTTGAGCAGGATGCGCCGCGACCAGGGACGCCCCGCGGCGTGCCACGCGCCGCCCTCCAGCGTGACGGCGGCGGAGGCATCGCGCCGCGGCGTGCCCGTGCGCGGCCAGTGCAGCGCGGCGCCCAGCAGATGGCGCGAGGCCTCCCGCGGCCGTACGGCCGCATCGAGCACGAGTTCATCGAGTGTGACTTCGATCTCGCAACGTTTCTCCGCCATCTCCACGCCTCCATCGCATGCCGGCGCTGGTACGGTCATCCGGGCCGCTTAACCAGCGGCAGGAGTATCGCCTTTCCCGCGCTGGATGTCCATTTCATATCACTTTGAGCGTTCAGCGTTAATCGTT
>CAYRPP010000017.1:2136-13930 GCA_964426115.1 uncultured Lentisphaerales bacterium
CGTTCAGCGTTAATCGTTGACCGCGGCGGCGGCGGTCGATAAGCTATGCGGTTTGCATGGGAGAATTCTACCGCAATGCCCACCTATGAATACGAGTGCCGCCAGTGCGGCCACCAACTAGAGCAGTTCCAGAATATCAGCGCGGCGCCCCTGAAAAAGTGCCCGTCCTGCGGCAAGAACGCGCTGCGCCGCCTGCTCGGCGCCGGCGCCGGCATCATCTTCAAGGGCACGGGTTTCTACCAGACGGACTACCGCCGCTCCTCCACAGCACCATCCGTGGGCTCCGGCGGGGCAACACCGGCCAAGAAGCCGACCGCGGCCGAGACGGCCTAGGCCTGCGGCAGGGTGCCGGAGGGCGCCACCCCTGAACCGCGCGGGACAAGATGCGGAAGCCGAAAACCAGATGCCGCCCCCTACTGGTCGCGTGGCTGGTCCCCGTCGCGTGGCTGGCTTGCGCCGCCCTCGCTGGCGCCGCGTCCGACGACTATGTCGTCCGCACGAAGCCGTCGGCGCGGCGGCACGGGATGGAACTGCTGCGCTTCGCGCGCGACTGGCAGCGCGAGATGTGCGACGTGATCGGCCTGCCCGCGCCGCAGATGCACGGCCCGGTCGAGATTGAACTGGATCTCGCGCCGCCGGGGGCGGCCATCGACCATGCGGTGCTGCGCGGCGCGCAAGGCTATTTCGGGCTGGTGCGCATACCGGATCCGGAGGCGGTCGACGCCGAGGCGCTGCGTTTCGCGCTGACCGCCGTGATCGTCCGCGCTGCGATCTACAACCTGTCGACCAATCCTGCAGCGGCGACCGAGCCCCCCGTCTGGTTTGTGCGCGGCCTCGCGCGCCACGCCGACCGGCGCCGCCGCGGCGCCGACTTCGAGTCGGCCTACGCCCTCTGGTCGTGCGCCCGCCTGCCCGGGGCGGGCGAGCTGTGGCGCGCCGGCGAGGGGGCGCCCGCCGCCGCGCATCCCGAAGTGGCCGCGCAACTGGCCGCCTTCTGCGGCTCCCGCGAGCCGCGGCGCGAACGATGGCTGGCCTGGTGCCGCCACCTGGGCAACGGCGGGGCCTGGGAACCTGCGGCGTTGGCGCGGATCTGGACGGACGATGCCGACCTCGCGTCCCTCGACGCCACCTGGGACGCCTGGATGCTCGCGCGCACGCGGCGCATCTTTGATCCCGGAACGACCCCGCCCGGCGCGGTGCGCCGCTTTCGCGCCCTTTTGTTGCTTTACCCATGGGAATGTGCTATTTATTGCCCCGACGTCGCGCGTGGCGGCACGCAACTTGCATGGTGTATAGGAAATCCGGACCGCGGCGGCCTGCGCCGCGCGGCCGCGGCCAAGTACCAGCAGCTTGCCCTGCAGGGCGCCGGGCGCGGGCCGGCGTTCCAGGCCATGACGTCGGCCTATGCCGGCGTGATGCGGCGCATGGCAGCGGGGGCGCCGGCCGGGGAGCTGGCGCGGGAGTGGCGCGAGGCGGAAGCGCTGCGCGCGGCGGTCGAGGCGGAAGTGGCCGGGCAGGGCGCCGCGCCGCCCGGGGACGGCGGAGCCGGAAAAGGATCAGGCGGAGCATGAGCGATAACGAGTCCAAGCGCAGTACGCTGGTCGGAGCCATCCATCCCGATGTGCTGGCCTTCACGGCCGGGCAGGATCTGCGGCTCGACCTGGAGTTGGTCGAGTGGGACTGCCTGGGCAGCGCCGCGCATGTCACCATGCTAAGCCGCATGCGGACCACCCCGGCGCTCTTCTCGCCCGCGGAGCGCGCGGCGGTCGTCCGCGAGCTGGCCGCCATCATGCGCCTGGGGCGCGCCGGCGGCTTCGCGATCACCGCCGAGGACCAGGACGTACACCTGGCCGTCGAGCGCCGCCTGACGGAGCAGCTCGGCGACCTCGGTCGCCGCATCCACACCGGGCGCAGCCGCAACGACCAGGTGGCCGTCGACCTGCGGCTGCACATGCGCGAGAACCTGCTGGGGGTGATCGAGGAGAGCGCCGCGCTGGCCGACGTACTGCTGGCCTTCGCCCGGCGCCACCGCGGCCTGCCGATGGTCGGGCGCACGCACCTGCAGCCGGCCATGCCCAGCTCCGTCGAACTCTGGGCCTCGGGCTACGCCGAGAGCCTGCTCGACGACCTGCCGACCGTCGAGGCGGCCTATGCCTACGCCGACCGCTGTCCACTGGGCTCGGCCGCGGGCTACGGCGTGCCGCTGCCGCTCGACCGCCGCCTGACGGCGCGCCTGCTGGGATTCGCCGCCCCGCACCACAACGTCTTCCATGCCGGCAACACGCGCGGCAAGTGCGAGGCGGTCGTCCTGGGCGCGCTGCTCCAGCTCATGCTGAGCGCCTCGCGCCTGGCCGAGGACCTGATCATCTTCACGATGCCCGAGTTCGGCTACTTCACGCTGCCGCCGGAATTCTGCACCGGCAGCAGCATCATGCCGCAGAAGTTCAACCCCGACGTGATCGAGCTGGTGCGCGCCAAGACGGCGCGCCTGCTGGGGCACCACACTGCCGCCTGCGCCATCGTCAAGGCCCTGCCCGGAGGCTACAACCGCGATCTGCAGGAGACCAAGGAGATCTACATGGACGGCATGGCCGCGACCCGCGCCACGCTGCGCATCCTGCGCCTGCTGACCGCGGGGCTCCGCGCGCGTCCGGAGCGGCTGCGTGGTGCGTTCACGCCGGGGGTCTTCGCCACCGACCGCGCGCTGGAGCTGGTCGCAGGGGGGTTGCCGTTCCGCGAGGCCTACCGCCAGGTGCGCGGCAACCTGTCCGCGCTGGCCGGCGCCGACCCCGACGCGGCCGTCGCGGCCAAACGGCACCTGGGCGCAACTGCGGGCCTCGATCTCGCCGGACTCGCCGCCCGTGCCGCCGCCGCCCGCCGCGCGGCGCGCCGCCGCCGCCGCGCGGCCCACACGGCCTTCGGCAGACTCCTGGGTCTCGACTACCCGGCGCTGACGCCGGCCAAAGGCAAACCGCAGCAAGGAGCATAGTTCCATGGTAAACCCGCGCCACACCCTTGTCTGGACGGCGGTCCTCATGCTGGCCGTCCTCGCCGCCACCTCGCGCGCGCAGGCGCCCGAGCCGCCACCGCCGCTTGCGCCGCCCCCCGCCGTGACGGTCGCGCCGGCGCCGTCCCCCGAGACGGCCGCCAGCGCACTCTCCGAGGCGGTCGTCCCCGTCAACGGCGAGGCCGCCGCCTCCGTGCATACCTACGGCATGTCGTGGGGCGAGGCCTGGCGCTACGGCGGCGCCATCATGTGGTTCATACTGGCGCTCTCGATTCTCGGCGGCATGCTGGTGATCTACTTCCTTTTCATCCTGCGCCCGACGCAGGTCGCGCCGCGGCTGCTGCTCTCCGATCTGCGCGACCGGCTCGGCGAGGGCGACATGAACGCCGCCCGCCGCGCCTGCGAGCAGCACGCCTGCCCCCTCGCGTCCGTGACCCTCGCCGCACTCGACTACATCCGCGGCGTGCCCGCGACCGAAGTGCCGCTCCTAAAGGACATCGTCGAGGCCGAGGGCAGCCGCCAGGCCGAGAACCTGCAGTCCCAGACGCAGTTCCTGCTGGACATCTCCGTCGTCACCCCCATGCTGGGCCTTCTGGGAACGGTGCTCGGCATGCTCAAGGCCTTCGGGTCGATCGCCCAGGACGTGGCCGCGGCCAAGCCCGTGATCCTCGCCCAGGGCGTCTCGCAGGCGATCATCACGACGATCTTCGGCCTGGTCGTCGCCATCCCCTGCATGGTCTTCTACGCCTATTTCCGCCGCCGCGTCTCGCGCATGGTGTCGCTGCTCGAGATGGCGGCCACCGAGATCATGACCCTCCTGATGACGAGGCCGCGCGCATGAACTTCCGCTGCAAGGGTGTGGCGCGGCTGCCGGAAGTCCAGTTCACGTCGCTGATCGACGTCGTCTTCCTGCTGCTCTGCTTCTTCATCACCACCTCGGTCTTCTCCCAGTGGGAGTACGAGGTCGACATCGTGCTGCCGACGGCCCAGTCGGGCAAGATGCCCGACCGCCTGCCCGGCGAGGTGATCATCAACCTCACGCGCGAGGGGCTCATCGTCCTCAACCAGCGCCAACTGACCCCGCCCCATTTGAAGGAGCGGCTGGTACGGCTGTCGCGCTACTTCCCGGGACAGCCGGTGGTCCTGCGCGCCGACCGGCAGACGCCCTACGCGAGCGTCCTCGGCGTCATCGACATCTGCCGCCAGGCCGACATCTGGAACATCTCCTTCGCCTCCCGCGGCGAGGAGAACGCCGCCGCGGCCGGTGCGGAGGACGGGGGCGCGGCGCAGTGATGGAGCCCCGCCAGCCGCGCGGGCGGAACGCGGCCGCGCGCCTGCGGCGGCGGGCCGCCGCGCGGATCCTGACGCTCATGCTGGCCGCGGGCGCCGCGGCCGCCGCGGCGGGCGCGACCAACACGGCCGACGCCATCGACGCCGGCGACCGCAAGCTCCTGGCCGACGGCCTCTTCAGCCGCGGGCTGCACGCCCTGGCGCTGCCGGAATACGCGGACCTCGCCGCGCGCCGCCCGCCGCCGCCGGACCTGGACGCGGTGCTCTTCCGGCTCGGCGAGTGCCAGCGGCGGCTCGGACGCCCGGCCGAGGCCGAGGCCAGCTTCCGCCGCCTCACGGCCGAGATGCCTAAGAGCCCATTCCGCGACCGCGCCGTGCTGATGCGCGGGCTCATCATGCTGGAGATGGGCAACGCCGCCGTCGCCGCCGAGCTGCTCGAGACGCTGCAGCCACCCGCGACCAACGCCGACCTTTGCGCCGCGGCCGCCTATCATGCCGGCGAGGCGCGCGAGCGGTCCGGCGACGCCGCACGCGCCATGGCGCACTACCGCCGGCTGCGCGAGACGCAGCCGGGCCACGAGCTGGCCGCCTACGCCGGGCTGCGCCTTGCCGGACTGCAGGCGCGCGGCGGCAGCGCGGCGGATCTCGACGCCGCCATGGCCCTCTACCTGCAGCTCGCCGAGAAGCCCGTCAACGCGCGCACCGGCGCCGAGGCCCTTTTCCAGGCGGCCTCGCTGGCCTATGCCCGCGGCCAGTTCGAGACCAGCGCGCGGCTCTTCCGGCAGTTCGCCGAGCGTCATCCCGGCGACCTGCGCGCGCAGGAGGCCGCCCTGCCCTCGGCCTGGGCTCATTTCCGCATCGGGCGCTTCGCGGACGCCCTGGGCACCGCGGCCGCGGGCGCGGCGGCGGCGGATCAGCCGGCGGCCGCGCGCGCCGAGTGGCTCTATCTCAAGGCCAACTGCGAGCGCCAGCTCGAGCGCCGCGCGGACGCCCTCCGGAGCTACGGGGAGCTGCTGTCCGCCGCCCCCGCCGCGTCTTTCGCGTCCGCCGCACGCTTCGAGCGCCTGCTGGTGCTCTTCAAGGAGGGCGCCTACGCGCAGGTTCTCAAGGAGGCCGACGCCATCGCGGATCCACCGGCCGACCAGCTCCCCGACCTCCTGTGGCTCCAGGCCGAGTCGGCCGAGGCCCTCGATGACGCGGCGCGCGCCATCCAGTTCTACCGCCTGCTCGTGCGCCAGGCGCCGCGGAGCGCGCTGGCGACCGACGCCGCCTACCGCCTCGCCCACCAGCTCCAGCGGCAGGAGGCGTGGGCCGAGGCCTCGCGCGCCTATCTTGATCTCGTGGAGCGCTGGCCGACCAACTCCCTGGCGCCCCAGGCGCTCTTCGCTTCGGGCCTCTGCCTGGCCCGGGCGGGCCAGTCCGGGGCCGCCCTGCGCGACTGGCACCAGTTGCTGACGCGCTTTCCGAAGCACGAGACCGTGCCCGAGGCGCTCTTCCAGAAGGCCATGGAGGAGACCCGGCTCGGCGACGGGCGCGCGGCGGCCGCCACGCTCGACGAGCTGATACGCGCCCATCCCGGCCACCCGCGGCTCGACGAGGCCCGCTTCTGGCGCGCCCAGCAGGCCTACGCCGCGCGCGAGATGGGCGAGGCCGAACGCCTGCTGCGCGCGTGCCTGGCGGGGCATCCGCCGCTCGAGGTCGCGCGCGAGGCCTCTTTCCTGCTCGGACTGGTGCTGCAGGCCACGGGGCGCGACGGCGAGGCCGCGACAGTCTTCCAGCCGCTGCTCGACGCGCCCGTAGGCGCGAAGTTCTCCATCGACCGTCTGAACTGGCTGGCCGAGTTCCAATACGCGCGCCAGGCCTTCGCGGAGTCCGAGGCCGCCGCCCGCGCCATGGCCGCGCGCGCGCCCTCGCCGGAATGGAAACAGGCCGCCTTAACGCTGATGGCGCGCGCCCTGCAGGCGCGGCAGCGCCCCGCCGAGGCCGCCGCCGCCTACACGCAGGCCCTGGACGCCGCGGCCCGCACGCGGTACGGGGCCGAGGCCGCCCTGCGCCTCGGCGAGCTTCTGATGGCCACCGGACGCCTGGAGGAGGCCGAGGCGCGCCTGCGGGATGCCGCCGCGCGCGCCAGCACGCCCGAGCTGCAGGATCTGCGCGCCTACGCCTACGCGGCACTCGGCATGGCGGCCGAGCGCCGCGGCGACCGCGAGGCGGCCGTGCGCTACCACATGGGCGTCGCCATCCTTTTCGACGATGCCGAGCGGGTACCGGCGGCCCTCGACCGCGCGGCCACTCTGCTGGAGGAGCTCGGACGCGGCGAGGAGAGCCGCGCGGCCGCGGCCGAGCTGCAGCAGCGCTACCCCGGTTCGCAGCCGGCCATCCGCCGACGGCAGGCGTCCGCCGCGCCGGCAGTTGAAGATAAGGAGCAGCGGTGATGGCGCCCTACACCTTCCGCGACGAGCTCCTCGATGACCGCGCCAACCGCCACCTGACCGCCGTCGCGCTGGCCTTCCTCTGCTCGCTGGTGGCGCATATCGTGCTGATGGCGACCATCTCGGAGTGGCGCCTGGACGCCGTCGACCTGGAGCCGGCGGAGGAGACCCCGCCAGCGGAGCGGCCGCCGCTGCGCGTCGAGCGCCTGCCGCTCGATCCCGAACGGGCGCTGGGAAACCCCGAGACCGGCGATCCGCGCGAAGGGGCTGGCGTGGGCATCCCGCGCGAGCTGGTGCGCGAGCTGGCGCGCCTGCCCGATCCCGCCCTGGTCACGCCGCCCGCGCGGCGCCTGGAGACGCAGGCCGGCACGCTGGTCAGCGACCGCGCGCCGCCGCGCCAGCCCACGGCGCTCGGCTGGCAGCCCCGGCAGCAGATCGTGGCGATCGTAGACCGGACAGTGAGGGACGACCTGGCCGCCCTGCCGCGGCGCGAGATCCCGCGCATCGAGCGTGTCGCCCGCGCGCCGGACTTCGTGCCCGCCGTGGACGTGACGCGCGACCGCTTCGGCGGCGAGGCCGAGACGCAGGCGCGCCCGGTTGCCGCGACGGCCCCCGGCGACGAGGCGCGCGCCGCGCCCGATACGGTGCCGGAGGCCGCGGACGTCGCGCTGGACGAGACCACCACGTCCGAGGCCGCCATCAGCCGTTTCGGCGAGGCGCCGGGCGACGTCACGGACTATTTCGCGGTCGACTCGCGCCTGATGGCGCGCGTCGAGACCTTCGCGCCGGATGGGGATCGCGGACGCCACTACTTCCGGCTGCAGGTGTCGCGACGCGACGCGCAGGAACTGCCCGTGGTCCCGAAGGACATCGTTTTCCTGCAGGACAGCTCGCGCAGCCTGGCCGAGGAGCGTCTCTTCTTCTGCCGCCAGGCGCTGAAGAACCTGCTGGCGCGGCTGAACCCGGACGACCGGTTCAATGTCGTCAAGTTCAGCGGCGCCGCCGAATTCTGCTTCCCCGAATGGTCGCCCGTGCGGCCCGCGGCGCTGACCGCCGCGGCCGCCTTCATCGACACCATGCGCTCCGAGGGCGAGACGGACATCTTCGCCTCGGTGCGCGCGCTGCAGACGCTGCCGCGCGATCCGGCGCGCCCCCTGATCGCGGTCGTCATCACCGACGGTCGCGCCACCACCGGCCTCACGGAGAGCACCGAGATCATCGGCGCCTTCACGCGCATCAACGACGGCGCCTGCTCGGTCTTCGCCCTCGGCACGCACGGGCGCGCCAACGCCTACCTGCTCGACCTGCTGACCTTCTGCAACCGGGGCTCCGCGGCCATCGTCACCTCCGGGCGCTGGGACATTCCCGCGCGCATAGAGGCGCTGGCCGACGGCGTCGCGCGGCCGGTGCTCGGCAACGTCTGCGTCGCAACCGACCTGGCCTCGCGGGCCGATCTGCACCCGCTGCCCTCGGCCAACCTCTATGCCGACCGTACGCTGGAGTTTTACGGCTCGACCCCGCCGGGCGTGACCAACGTGGTCGTCCACCTGCGGGGCGAGGGCGGGCAGGCCAAGTGCGACGTCATTTTCCGGCTCGACCTCGCCGCGGCGCCGCGCGGCACCGAGACCATCCGCCGGGACTGGGCGCGGCGCAAAATGCACAGCCTCGTCGGCGCCTACGCGCGCAGGCCGGACGCGGCTCTGCTGCAGGAGATGCGCGAGCTGAGCCGGCAGTACGCACTGCCCATCCCCTACCGGAACGAACTCTAGTCCCGCTGCCCGACACATGGCTTCCCCCTTCAAGAAGCGCATCCGCCGCCTGCGCGCCCGGCTCGAGGGCAGCCTCGTGCTGCTGGCGCGGCTGCTCTTCACCCGCTGCCCGCGGCGGCGGCTGCTGTGCGCCGCGCGGCTGCTAGGCGACTGTGCCTTCCGCTGCGCGCGCCGCCATGTCCGCATCGCCGAGGCCAACTTGGAGATCATCTACGGAGGCCGGCTGGGCGCGCGCCGGCGGCGCGCCCTCGTGCGCGCGCACTTCCGCCACGCCGCGCGCGTGCTGCTCGACCTGTTCTGGTTCACGCGCGACGGCAAGGCGCGTGTGGCGCGCTGGGTGGAACTGGACGGCGATCTGGCTGCCTGGCTGCGCGCGCATCCCGGCAGCGTCATCGTCACCGGGCACATCGGCAACTGGGAGGCGGCCGGCCAGGCCGTCGTCGCGCGCGGCTTTCCCCTGACCAGCGTGGCCAAGCGTATCGGCACGCCCGCGACGACACAGCGGCTCAACCGCCAGCGGCGCGCGCTGGGACAGAAGATCGTCATGGCCGACGGCGCCGTGCGCGGCCTGGTGCGCGCGCTGGGGGCGCGGGAGTTCGTCGCCCTGCTGATCGACCAGCACGTCGATCCCGCGGACGGCGGCGTCTGGGTCGATTTTTTCGGGCTGCCGGCGGCGGTATCGAGCGCGCCCGCGCGTCTGGCGATGAAGTTCCAGGTGCCGGTGGGCGTATGCTTCGCGCAGTCCCTGCCCGGCGGCCGCTACCGTTGCCGTCTGCTCGGCGCCTGCGCGCCCGCCTCCGGCGACGATCCGGTCCGCGCGACGCAGCAGATCATCGACCTGCTGGCCGGGGCCATCCGCCGCCACCCCTCGCAATGGCTCCTGGGCTACAAGCGCTGGAAGCGCTGGCCGCCGGACGCCGATCCCGCGGCCTTCCCCTTCTACGCGCGCCCCTGGATGCCGTGATCCGCTACCGGATCGGAAAAGCAGCGCCGGAGCCCCTCGGTGACGCCGATGAAGCGGATATCCAGGTCGGCCTGCGCCGCGGTGTTGTCCGTGGCCGCCTCGTGCTCGATGCGGCTGATCGCGTAGCGCGTCAGCGGCGGGCGCGCCATCGTGCGCTCCATCGCCCAGGCCGCGGCGCGGCAGAGCGGCAGCGGCACGGCAACGAAAGGGCGGCGCAGTCCCTGGTGGCGCAGCATCAGACGCGCGAGATCCCAGATGCTGATCGCCTCGCCCCCGCTGAAGTTGTAGGTCTTGCCGTAGGTCTTCTCGTTGCCCGCGATCGCCAGCAGGCCCTGCCCCATGTCGTCCACATGCACGGGCCGCTTCATCGCGCGGCCGCGGCCGATGAACGGGATCACCGGATATTTCCGGAGGCAGTCCATGAACATCATAAACTCCTGCCCCCCGTCGCGCGCGTAGACCAGCGTCGGGCGCACGATCGTGTACTGGAAACGCCCGGCGGACTTCACGCTCTGCTCCGCCTCGGCCTTCGTCTGCGCGTAGGCCGAGCCGCGCGGATCGGCCGCGGCCGCCGACGAGACGTAGATGAAGTGCCGCACACCCGCGGCCGCCGCGCCTGCGGCCATGTTGCGCGTGCCCTCCACGTTGACCTTCCGCAGCCGGGCCTCGTTGGGCGCGATGATCAGGGCCGCCAGGTGGTAGACCGTGCCGACGCCGTCGAAGACGCCCGCGAGCGTGGCGGCGTCGGCGATGTCGCCGTAGGCGATCTCGCACGCAACATCCGCGAGGCGCGCGACGCCCGGGTCGCCGGGAAGCGTCAGCACGCGCACGCGGTGTCCCGCCGCCGCCAGTTGCCGCACCAGGCGCGAGCCCATCACGCCGGCGCCGCCGGAAACCAGGATCATCCCGGGATCAGCCATCTGCTTGCTCCTTCACGCATTCCGGTGGGCCTCGTCCGCTTACTCGAAGATCAACATGGCGCCGTCCCAGACCAGCGACGGCGGTTCCGGCGGCAGGCTCGACAGGAAGACGAACGACGCGTAGGCGCCATGTTCGCTGAAGCACCAGGGCGCGCCGCGCCCCAGCGCCTGGCGAAGCAGCGCGACCTGCTCGTCCGCGAGTTCGGCCGCCACGACCAGCGCGGTGCCGGGTGCCGGCCGGAAGCGCCAGAAAGGCGCCTCGCCGGCATCCCCCTGCAGATGTCCGGGATGCTCGAAGAGCTGGAAGGTGCAGGAGGTGGCGTCCGCCGGCTGGCGCGCCAGCAGCCGGGGGGCGAGCCAGCGGTCGCAGGCGGTGAACCAGACCTCCATCTCCTCCAGGTAGTCCGCCAGTTCCCGGACCTCTTGTTCGGTGGCGGAGGGCCGGGGCTGAGCCGCCTCGTAGACGCGTGCCTCGGAGACCATCCAGTCGGAGGGTCCGCGGTGTGCCTCGCCCCGGGGAATATCCAGCAGGCGGCCGGCCGGCGAGGCGCCGGTGAAGCGCACATAGCGCGCAGGCCGCGGGGAGAAGGCGAACTCCAGGCGTCCCTGTCCGCCGCCGAGGTATACACCGTCGCCCGCAACATAGGCGACTGGCAGGCGCCCCTTCCAGGGCACAACGGTCCGGAAGATCACGCCATCGGTCGAGAGCGCCACCGCGCCGTGCGTCGGCAGGGTGAGGCTGGAGGCGTCCGCCGGGATCAGCTCCAGGCCGCAAAGGCTATGCGCGCGACCGAGGTCGAGCGTGAAGGATCCACGGCGGTCGCGGTCGCCCTGCACGACCGTGCGCTGGCTGTTGTCCGTCAGGTGCGCCGGTGCTCCTGTCAGGCCGGGGCCGGGCGTCACGGTGACGCCGCAGAGGGGCACAGGGCGCCGGGCGCGCGTCGGGGGGCGCAGATCGTGCAGCAGCGTCACCGTGGCGTCGATGGGCGTCTCGCGCCACGCGGCGCCCAGGGCCCGCAGGGAGGCCTGCGCCGCGGGCAGGGTGGATTGCTGACAAAGGTAGATGCGCACCGGCTCGCGTTCCGCGGCCTGGGCCGCCGGCAGATAGCGCTCCTTGCCGGCCGCGACGAAGTTCGGGCGGCGGCGTGTCAGGAAGCTCATGCCGTTGGCCTCGGACTGGAAATAGTAGTCGCCCAGCAGCGTGGCGTTGTGCGCGCCGAGCTTCTCGACTTCCGCGGCCAGTCTGGCCCGGCGTGCGAGGCGCGCGTCGCGGTCGGGGGCGCCGAGGCGGGCGAGGGCGACGCTTCCGCGGAGATTCCACGCCACCCAGACAACCAGCAGTAGACCGGCCGCCGCGCGCAGCCGCCGCGAGGCGCTGCCCATCGGCACGGCCGCCGCGCAGGCGAGGAACA